>NZ_JBFRSN010000162.1:0-8874 GCF_041473595.1 Vibrio sp. 10N.222.46.A1 | reverse complement strand
ACTGATACGTTTATTAATTTATAAATATCAAGGTTACTTAGGCATTGTTTTATAAAAACAGTTTAAATTGAGATCCTGTGCTGCACAACGAAACAAAAATAACTGACTAACTTTTGAACACATTCACGTTACTGATAGGTTAATCCTTATAGGGCAAATGCTCTATTAATGATAAAAACTAAAATAAGGATTATTTATGAGACCATCTTTTCCTATCAGTATGGTGCTTGCAACGACAGTGGTTGGCTTCCAGTCTTATGCGCAAAATATTGAGACAACGGATTCATTAGGTATTGCAGAAAGTAGCGCAGCGCAAAAGCAATCTCTGGCGTTACAAATCAGCGAGCGTTATTCCGATCTTGAGCTCTCCTTAAAAGCTCAGATCTCAGAAAAGAACTTATCCGCGCCTGTAGATAAATTGAGCTCTACTCAGCCCTACTCTGCATTTTCAAGCCGGATGCAGAAAGCGGATCTTGGTTATCGCAAGATGAAAGGGATCAACGACTTCAGCGACTCTGTGTTAGAGGTTCGCATGGCTGATGAAGCGATGATTGAAGCCTGGAAGAACGGCGAAAGCCCATTATTCGCGTTTGAACCATCAGGCGATGATTCGAATTGGCAATACATTGAAGCGTATGACGTGTACGGACAAGTTCATGAATTAGATGTGTACCAAATGCCAGACGTCCCAGTGTTTGTGGTTGATAGTAACGGTGCTGAAGAGCTCAAAGCAGGCTTAATGGCAATGCAGGCAGAGATGCAAAAACTGGGTACTACAACGCAAATCAATGCCGTTAGCGATACCAATGCCGACGAGAGTAAACCTCAAAAACCGTCTTTGATGAACAGGGCACGTCGCTCGATGGCCTTGTCGGAACTTGAGCCGTTGAATACCACACAATTAACCAAAATCCGTTTAGCCGTCGACCAAGAACCTTGGATCTCTGGTAAAGCGGAAATCTACGCTATCGTGACGGGTGTCGATTCAAGTCGTTTAGAGCCCCAAATCGACCTCGTTGAGATGCCTTATCTGGACTACGACAAACAGACGTACTACCCGAACCAGACCGTCATCTTCTGGCCTCGCTACCGTTGGGGCGCTGCAGATATGATCTTAATGGAACACGATGATGGAACAGATTATAAAGCACTAGCAAAACTCTTGGTTCAAGCCGCAGAAGAGATACTGAAGATGATTCCTGATCCAGAAGTTCAAGGTTATGCGATCATCCCTCAGATCACAGGCAAGATTATCGATGTGATTCCTGATGGTGTATTAGTGAATGATGATGACTTCGTGGATGTGTACTACACCTTAATGCAGAACACACCTTATGTAGACCGTCCGGGCGCAGGCGGAAATGCTGTCGCATCGTTTGCACCAGTCACGATTTCACCAACAGAGTAAGTCGTTTCTTATTCAGTTAGGGCTTAAACGCTAGGCCCTAACTCTTCATTATCGAAGGTAAGTCAAACACAAGAGACCTACTCAGAACCTAATTACAGGGAGTAATCAAACACAATGATGTCTTCTAAAAGCGGACGAAATACATCTTTCAGCGCATCATGCTCAGGGTGCGGAAGGTAATTCTGGCGGCCTTCTTCATCAGCGAACGTCATTAACACTGAGTGGGTATAACCTTGATTCTTGTTTTCAGGGCTGTCATTTAATCCCCATTCTACTGAAGTGACCCCTTCAACCTTGTTTGGCATCGCTTCAAACAGCATCTTTAGTTTTTGAACCTCTGAAACCTCAGCGTTTTCTTTAAACTTAATCAGTAGAATATGACGAATCATTCCCGTTTCTTTTTGAGTCATTCCTTGTCCTTTCGAGTCGTTCGCTTACTGGTTTGTAATGCTTAACCAACACCCAATAGCGATCTAAATTAGAGAACAACAAAATGCCACACGTTACACAACATGCCAAGGCTAGATCGCTAGAGTTTATAAAATACTCCACAACCCAATAACGAAAAATGCTGCACCCAAGGGCGCAGCATTTCTCATGACAATGGTAAGCACATCTTTAACGTTAATCACGACGACCTGTAAGCTGGATCGTTTGGTCTTGATCTACGTTCTTTTGGAATTGGATTCCGCCGTTAGACGCTTCATTTCTTCCTTCCAGTGTTAAGTCAGATTCAACACGCTCAGCCTTTACTTGATTACCTTCGCTTCTTGTCATGTCGATAGTCCCTGTATACGTACCGTCGGCAGCAAAAGCCGTGTTCATTGAAAGAGCCATTAAGCCTAGTGCGATTAACTTTTTCATACATCACCTCATATTCTTTTTAATTATTTGTTCGTTTGGTATCTGTGTTTCTTTGTTGAGGTAACTTTAGCGCTTGAGTGAAAGCCATTCGAGGAAAAGCAAGATTTACCAAATGGAAAATCAATGGATTAGCGAAGTTCTGACGCGGTGCTGTCTTATAAGATTTTTATTGGCACTATGATATTAGAGTCACATAATTTCAGCACGCCTACCGCACCGAAATTACTACCTATAAAAGGATTCATTTGGAGAGCCTATGGACATCAATCTAGACATTCAAAATATCCTCGTCATCAAGCGTATGTATGAACTTCGCAATGTTGGGCTGGTTGCGGAGTCGTTAGGAAAAACCTCTGGGGCGATCAGCAAGAACCTTTCGAAATTAAAGTTACAGCTCGACGACCCACTGTTCATTCAAACCAAACACGGGTTTGAACCCACGACTTTTGTTGAAACCAACATCGAAAATTTTGAGCAGATCTTGAGCAGCGTTGAAGCAATTAAACACCAAGTATTTTCGCCAGAAACTTACCAAGGTGATATCAAAATCTACGCAAATACACTGTTCTGGGAGCGCTTTGGCTCGAAGCTCTACTTTGCTCTGAGTAAAGAAGCCCCGCATGCTCACTACTCATTCGTTCGGTGGGGAAGCAATGTGAGGAACAGGCTCATCGACGGCGAAGAATCCATAGCGGTTCATTACTTTGATGAAACCTTGCCACAGTCAATTTCTCAAATGGAATTCGGTAAAGGAAAAGTGGTGTTCTTCGTGAGAGAGGATCATCCAGCGAAAGACTTTGAGTCGCTCGCCAACTACCCAATCATTCTATTTAAAACCCCGGGATGGAATGACAATAAATACCCGATCCTTGATCGCCTTAGGAATATCGGTTTTCACGTCAACCCAAGAGTGGAAGTCGACCACCCTGCGATGATTCACGACGTTGTGTTCAAATCCGACTATTTTGGTATCACCCTCAATGGCAGCGTACCTGAAGGCTGTCGTAGTATTGATTTACCCGAAAAACTGACGATCGATGTGGGTTATGTGATGAGCTGCCGTCGTTCACAGAAAGACGCGCCTTTGAATCAGTGGCTATTCCAAATGTTGAAATCCACCCTAAAAAACAAACAAGCGTAGTTCAACATCTAAAGGCCTAAATGATTAACGGGTTAAGAGCTTATAAAGCTTAAAGACTTAGCCGCTTAGCTGCTTGATGACTTAACTCCCTACCATCCAAAAAAGAAAAGGCTCCCGAGGGAGCCTTTGATTAGGGTTCTAGTGACTATTCGCTTATGTTTTTATTTTAAAATGCTTCTTCGAGCGTTTGTTCGTTCTTTTTTTCTGTTTGTTTCTCGCTGGTTTCAACCTCTTTCAAGCGCGCAGTGAAATGTCTTAACACCGGCGGCTCGTAGGTAAAGTCGAGCCCTTTCACTTGTCCTGCATTCTCTTTCACTTTTTCAAATGCTTCGATGATGAAGTCCATGTGGGTTTGTGTGTAGGTCGCGCGAGGAATGGTAAGGCGCAATAACTCTGCAGGGCATGGGTGTTGTTCACCGGTTGCTGGGTCGCGACCTTGCAGCAATGAGCCAATCTCAACCGCTCTGATACCCGCGACTTTATAGAGTTCACACGCCAAAGCATGTGCTGGGAACTGACCTGCTGGAATGTGAGGAAGCAGTTTACCCGCATCGACAAACGCAGCGTGACCGCCTGCTTGCTGGCACACGATGCCCATCGCTTCTAAGCCATCAACAAGGTATTGAACCTGACCAATACGGTACTCTAACCAATCTTGGCGCATGCCGTCATAAAGGCCAACCGCAAGACGCTCCATCGCGCCACCTTCTAAGCCACCATAGGTTGGGAAGCCTTCTTGCACCACACACAAAGTTCGACACTCTGTGTACACATCCATGAAAGAGTCGTCTTTAAAGCACAACAAGCCGCCCATTTGCACCATGGCATCTTTCTTGGCAGACATGGCTAAGCCATCCGCGTATTTGTAAGACTCACGCGTGATCTGTTCGATTGTCCAATCTTGATAACCCGCTTCTCGTTGTTGAATGAAGTAGGCATTTTCAGCGTAACGTGCAGAATCCATGATCACAGGGATGTCGTACTTCTGAGCCACTTGATACACGGCTTTTAGGTTGGCGATAGACACTGGCTGTCCACCAGCAGAGTTACAAGTAATGGTGCTCACAATATAAGGAACATTGGCTGCGCCCGCTTCTAAAATCGCTTCTTCCAGCTTCACCACATCGAAGTTGCCTTTGAAGTCCGCATTCACTGAGGTATCGAACGCTTCTTTGGTATAAACGTTTTTCGCCACACAGCAATTCACTTGGGTGTGACCTTGTGTTGTATCGAAGAAGTAGTTCGACAAGGCGACCATTTTGCTGCGATCGAGCCCTTTCTCCATTTCACGCTTCTTGATAAGAACAGGAATGTAGATCTGCTCTGCGCCGCGCCCTTGGTGTGTTGGAATCGTCAACTCGTAACCGAAGATATCCTTAACCGCGTTCGACAATGCGTAGTAACTGCGGCTACCACTGTAAGCTTCATCACCCATTAACATCGCGGCTTGCATACGCTGAGTAATAGATCCTGTTCCGCTGTCTGTCAGTAAGTCGATAAACACATCATCACTGTCGAGCAAAAATGGGTTCATCCCCGCTTCGACAATGGCTTGTTCACGATAGGCGCGCGTTGTTCTTTTTACTGGCTCTACAACACGAATACGAAACGGTTCTGGTAGATGTTTGAAGTTTTCCATAATAATACCTTTCAATACATTCTGATCAGGTCGAAATGTATTTTCTTTAGATGTCACGAATCCTCACCATTAAATTAATAGATCCATATAAAGACACACGGAAAATTAACAGTGAAAATAAACAAGTTAAATAATGATTTATTAATCAAACCTAAACAGAGGCTGAGATAATTAGCGAGAACGACAAAACAACGAATATTCTGCACGGAATAATAAGTGCGACATTCATGTGTTCAAAGGTTATCAAAGCTGCTGATAGGTAAACAAAGCACGCTGCTTTGCTGGCGCGTGACGCCTAGAGGGTACTACTCTGAAGAAAGGCGGAACGAGAGCTGGTGATCTAAGGTATACCAAGCTAACAAGGTTAGCCATGTTGTTGATTGCCATTTCAGATACATGTTCACAATATATCCCTACGTTGAAATCAAGATGATCCGGAATTTAAATATAGTGCAATTGTTTTATAAATACAGCTTAGAAAAGTATAAATGTGATCAACATTTAGAATGATGATTAAATACGATAGCATGTTATATAAACTGTGAATCACAGCAGTTTATATACTATTAAACTAGTTCAGCGAGTTACTTAATAATATCGAATCTCTTTTAAACTCAAGACTTATCTAATAAGGGGCGAAGATGGCTGTTTTCTAAAAAACTATCTTCTAGGAATCTATCTTCTAGAGAGCTACTGAGCTAAAGAGCTAAGCTCTAAAACTCACCGTTCTAAAAAAGCTAAGCACTAAAGTTCTCAGCCTTAACTAAAAGAGATAAGCTCTCACGCTCCAAATAACTCAGTTCTGATGAGTCTCAGCCCCACCAGAACCGTTTTGCAGGCGCAGTCGTGGATTACTTTTTCTTCACGACTTGCTTGATGGCCATTTCAGCCAGTTTTGGCGTCGCTGCTTTCAAAGCACTGGGGGCAACCTTCTTACCCGCCTTGACCGCTTTATTCAGTTGGCCTTTAACCGACGTCCCTCTTTTCATGGCTTCTAAACGTTGGCGATTTCTCTGAACGTTATTTGCGTCAGCGATACGTTCAATCAACGTCTGCCTTAAAGTATCTAAACCAAACTGTACCTTTTCTGGCGCAATCGCCAGCGGTAACACTATATCGGTTTGCAGCAAGATATGATTGTATTCGAGCGCTTGAGCAATGATCTTCGCTTTGGTCGATGTTGGATTATCTAAGTCATACGGCGGCTGCCAATCGTCTACAGGCTTTAATCGGTCTACCTGATTCACAACCGACACCACAATCGGTTTCTTGCGTGAGATGTTCTTAGGATCGTCATAGAAAGCATCAAATCTATCTTTCAATTGCTTATCCAAATCACGCGCAGATTGATTGGCTTTAAGCACCCATAGCACCACATCGGCTTGGGTCATCTCTTTCAGCATTAAGGCTTCGGTTTTAAGGTTGCCATCAAGCCCCTGAAGATCAACAACGCGAACATCATTGTCGTCGACAAACGCGTTATACACAGTTGAAGTGTCGGTTGATGGCAGTACATCCACTTCAGCTACCAACTCTTGCTTAAGCGCATTGATAAGCGAAGATTTACCAGAGCTGGTTTGCCCCACCAGCACTATTCGCACAGGCTCTAATTCAGGAGCAAAGCGTTGTTCGTCGAGTTCAGACACACCGGACGCTTTCAGTGCTTCATCTTCAATGCTGAAACGTCCGCTGTAGAGGTCAATCGCCACCGCAGCGACTTCATCTAACAAGGCTTGTTTAGCGGCGTGTTGCATGTCATCAACCACACCTCTTGTCATTGAAGATGTCGCTTGCTCTCTCCCTAAATCAGAAACAACTTTTAACGGGTTCAAATAGAGGTTTTTGAGGTGATTCCCCCAAATAGCGGCCTTAACGATCTTCTGCCCTAGCTCGCCATATTTATCATAGGCTTCGTAGCCCGCCTTAATGTAAGAAACCTTGAGATACTCAATGCCCGGTATATGCTCTCGTACTACCAGTTTGTAGCGTCGGCTGACCTCTTCGAACAGCTTTAGTCCTTCAGGAATCGAGAAATCGAGCGATTTCTTATCAAACTTTTTCGCCACAAACTCAAGTACTTCTAAACCGGTTTGGTCTAGGTTGCCCCACTCTATGTCGACCAGTAATTGTTGTCGTACATGGTGTTTTGAATCATTCCAGATCGACAGTTCTTTTTGAGACCAATCAGCCGAAGCCTTAACCAATGCATCGTTGATATCAGCTTTTTTATGCTGTGATTCAGCTTCAGCAGTATCCTCACCAAGGCCGTCACTCTCTTTATTCGAGAAGGGCTCCGTACTTGAAGAGCGGCTTGAAGAATCGCGTGAAGAGCGGCTAGAAATGAACAGAGGAATGGTGAACACCAAGGTACTCACGGCAATGGCAATCGACATTTCGAGTAGGTAACCGTATTTGATCGCCAAGAAGACACCAAAACCCATCATGATAATGCTTGGGAAGATCGCCGAAATCAGAGCAATGCCCCAGCGGCCGCTCGATAGCACCGCCAGTAATCGAAATAGGTTTCTAATTTTCTTCATAGCCCGACGCCGCCTTTCCTTTTTTCAGGGATTCTTTGTAGATCTTCTGCATCTCTTGTTCAGACACTTCTTCGCCTTTGTTCTTATGATAGAAGTAAAAACAAGCCGCGCGACCTAAACCATAAGAGGTGCCGAAACTCATTGCCGCTGCAGCCACCGCACCTACCGTTTGACCATAAACTGGAATTAGCTTTATCAACTGTCGAGTGCCCAGCTTCATTCCGTATTGCAAAGCAAAACTGCTTCCCAGAGTGCCTATCAACTCACTGAAGACTCTCTTGTTCCACTCGACCCCATATTGATTCGCTAAACTATGAAGCATTTTCGCTTGAATCGCAGGTACCGACACCAAACCAACACCCGGAATCAGGTCGCTCGCTGCTGCACTTCCTGCATACCAAAGCACTTCGTTTTCAACTTGATCAAAGTTGGCTTCTTCTTGCGTGGAGTGCTCTTTGTCTTGCACCATCATTCCAATAACAGGAAGAATACTGGTCAGCTTTTCTAACAAGATGTCATAGTTGTAAATTGAACCACTGTTATTGCTCGAGTCATCCGTTTCGAAATCGACCGCGACGGATTCAAACTCTTTACCCCAAGCCTTCTCTACTTGGTTGGTGTTGAACTGAACCTGCCTTGCTCGATCTGTTTCACCGGAAGACAACACTGCAGTATGAACAAGCAGCAAGTGTTTAATTTTCTTCTGTTTCTTAATCTGCTTTAGAGCCGCAAGCACTGAGGATTGTTCAGGTTCGTCGGCTTTCATTACAACGACTAATGCATTACCTGCCTGACCAATCTCTTCCAGATCCTCTTTCGCATCATAATTCGCTTCGCTTAGTCCTCTGGTATCGAGAAAGCGCATCACGGGTTTGTCTTGTGGGAATTCGTAAGACATCGCCGTCATGGTACAAGGTGCAAAACCATTGCCCACTTCAACAGAAGAGTCGCCAGTCACCGCCTGAATAAACGATGACTTGCCCGCCCCCGTTTTTCCCAACAGCCACAATGTTGGCAGATGCTGACGCTGGTATTCATGGGCCTGAGTAAGATCTGGGTTCTTGCTCGGATTAATGAAGTCTTTTATTTGATCAAACATGTTCAGAGTAACGCTCACTTGATGTTGAGATTCGAGTTGATGACAAAGCAATACTGACTTATATAATCACAAATCATATTAAACTTATGTTTGTTCAGTCGCACAGGTTTACAATACCTAAACGCTTGTTTTTATTTGCGCGCTCATTTTTATAGACGCTTTTTTATACGTGCGGGTATCATC
>NZ_JBFRSN010000161.1:0-1754 GCF_041473595.1 Vibrio sp. 10N.222.46.A1 | reverse complement strand
GATGTCGTACATGTCAAAGTCACATCGCCTGACTTATATGCTCGCTTTGATTTTGAGCAGGCTCCTATCGATGACTTATGGGTAGTAAACGCTCAAACAGGCTTGTCTGAGCAGTTAGCCGCCGCTAAAAACTCAAGTAAACAGTCGATTTCAGAGGTTTGGGTCAACCAAGGCTATGCTAATTCGAAGACGCTTAAACTAGGCGCTTATGAATCTGTAAAATCTAATTTACTAGAGAATGATGTTCAGGAATCTTTAAAGTATAAATCCCATTATGGACATGATTTTGACTTTGCTGAAGACGATTTCACACTATCACTGAAAGTGAAACCTAATGTAAAACTAGAACATCCGATAGATTTGGTTAGCAAAGGTATTTGGAGTGATGGTTTCCACCTAAAGTTAACCAAAGAGGGAGCTATTGAGTGGTTTATGATTTCACGCCAACTAGCAACTTATGCTGGTGGAAGTGACTTAAGAAAGGTATCTGTTACAACCAAAGAGGCACTTAACCTAAGTCAGTGGAATACCGTTGCTGTACGTGTTGACCGTAATACCCAAAAAGTTTCTATTTGGCTTAATGGTAAGCAAGCGACACTAGTTGACGCTTACAACAATAAAGCTGAAGTTGACGATATTAAACTTACTGACGGCTATGCCGGTGTTTGGGGTGCGGGTAGCCGTTTAGATGCAGGAACAAGTCAAGGGTTGATTATTGCCAAGCCTTGGATGGACGCAGGTAAAGACGCAACGGCCAACCTTGAATCTGAGCAAATAGCCGGTAATTTCTTAGTTGATAACATTGAGATGCGCTCTTTTGCTTTGTCTGATGGTGAGATGAAAGATCTTGCGAATGACAACCTAAAGTATGCACATACACCACGCCCATATAATGGACAGTCACTTCCATTTAATGGTAATCAGACGTTTACATGGAAATTATCTAAATCTAGTGCTTACAAAGTGTATACCAGTACAGATAATAGCACTTGGTTAGAAGTTCAATCAGGTGCTAGTTCTGCTGTTTCAGGTTCACACACTGTCAATCTAGACCCAGCAAGCGATGTTTTATATTGGCGCGTTGATGTTGATGGTAAAAAGGGGAGCGTATGGTCTGTTCGTAACGCACTAAAAGCGGGCGTGCAGAATGTTTCCTTCAGTTACGCTGAAGAAAATGCCGGCGCTAAGTACCCAGCGTGTAAAGTAAGTAAGAGTGAACCTTGCTTGTTTGGTTGGGGCAATAGCAATAGAACTGACCAATTTAAGAACACTTGGACGCAAAACCCAGCAGGTACCACTAACTGGGAGGGGCATATTTACTTGGGGGGGGATGAGAAAAAGTCAGAGGTTTCTGTTACGGCTCAAAGTGGCAAAGATTGGAAAACAGTCCGCTTTAGAACTGCTGTTATTGGAAAAGGGTGGACTGGTGCTCAGGACCTTCCAAAAGGTACGCTTAAGTTATTAGCAAATGGTACGGAAATCTGGAAGGCTTATAGTATCGGAGACAATATCTCTGATGGAACTTTAAGCAAATCTGGTAATCATTGGTCTAGCCTACCATCTATTGGTACCAACCGAGTGAGTGTACCGAGAAAAACAAAAGTGGGCGGCTACAGTGTTCACCGCGTTGATTTACCAGCCGATACAACAACGCTCAAGTGGGTCTATGAAGTAGAAAAACTTGACAGCAAAGGAAAAAACCCGGGCGTGGCTCTTGGTGGTGTACAGCTACTAAGATAGTGTTTCTTCTAAAC
>NZ_JBFRSN010000160.1:0-13801 GCF_041473595.1 Vibrio sp. 10N.222.46.A1 | reverse complement strand
GCGATCTACCCCAAAAAGAATATTTATATCACCACACACCGAAAGCATAAGTTACATATACTGCATTTCAATTTACAATGGAATATATGACTATAAACAAACCAATAAAACCAAAAATGCAGAACAATCTATTTTCGATCTTTAATTGAGATCATCGAGAGACACACGTCTGCATTTCGATATGTTGGTCATCTAATTGGGTTAACTTAACCGACAATGCCTTAAGTTCTGAAGTATTGTCGATGTGAGTACCACCACACGGAATAGACACTAAAGTCTCGTCATCTAGCTGCCATTCCCAGTAGCGAGAGTCTGTTAACGCCTCACCTTCTAGTCTCATCGTTACAAGAGTCGATTCAACAAGCCAGCCTGCAATCATCTGGTTGATGTCGGCCTCAATGCCATCAAGGTTAGTTAGCATGTCAGCAACGTTCAGACCGCGTTTCTTCAAGGTTTTACCTAAACGATACTTATCGGTACACAACTCTGGAGTAACAAAGCTAGTCACCTGTGCGTAGCTATTGAAGTCATAGCTGCCGAATGGATCTTTTCTGTCTGCATCTTTACGCCAGTAACTCTCAGCCAATACTTTATTCAACGCTAAGAAAGCAATATGTCCGGCACTATGACCGCGGCTCAAACTGGCTTGGTGCTCTTTATCAACCGACAACTCAATTTCATCGCCAATGTTAATCATAGAAGCTGATACAGGTAGTTGGTGGACAACCACAAACGCCCACCCTTCCGTATCACGCTTAACAGGGATATCTGCTGCAATATAAAGATTTCCAGTAGATTGCTCTATTGCACCAACAAGGCAATCTTCAACAATATACTGTTCACCACCTACGCTGACAAAACCTCGGTCTGCTGGGTGATCGGGCCAAATATGACTCACAGGGTGGAAAGGTGTCACGTCAGTGATCAAGTGAGTTTTGCTGTCGTCACTTTCAACGTACACCGCTTTTGCATTGAGCAGCCAAGTTTGATGACAAAATTGAGTGATGGTTGGTGTGATAACTATTATTGGTTTCATGGATGTCGCTGGTGTCATTGAATCGCTAGTGGTCATATCGTTCTTCTTTTGAAATTGAGTCTAATTCGTTAACCCATCACGATATGGAGATATGAGGTTATGGCTTAACGTGAATTTTGCTTAAAAAAATACCCGAGACAGGCTCGGGTATCAAATCTATTGGAAAGGTTTACTTACGACCTTTAACCATGCTCATCATACGCTTACGTTTACGTTCTTGAGAAATTGTCAGCTTGGTTGTCTTAGCTTCAAATGGGTTCTCGCTGTTCTGGAATTGAATGCGAATAGGTGTACCCATAATCTCTAGTGAACGACGGTAGTAGTTCATCAAGAATCGTTTGTATGAATCTGGCAAGTTACGTACTTGGTTACCGTGGATAACGATAATCGGTGGGTTGTAGCCACCAGCGTGCGCGTATTTCAATTTAACACGACGGCCACGAACCATAGGTGGTTGGTGATCATCAGTCGCCATCTTCATGATACGAGTAAGTACAGAAGTACCAACACGAGTCGTTGCTGACTTATAAGCTTCTTGAACAGACTCAAACAAGTGACCAACACCAGTACCGTGAAGTGCAGAGATAAAGTGAATACGTGCGAAATCAACGAAACCTAAACGACGGTCTAGTTCTTTCTTAACACGATCTTTAACGTCGTTATCTAGGCCATCCCACTTGTTTACGGCAATAACAATTGAACGACCAGCATTCAACGCAAAGCCTAACAAGCTTAGATCTTGATCTGAGATGTTCTCGCGAGCATCGATAAGCAGTAATACAACGTTAGCATCTTCAATCGCTTTCAGTGTTTTAACCACTGAGAACTTCTCAACTGTTTCGTTGATATTTTTACGGCGACGAACACCCGCAGTATCAATCAGAACGTATTCACGCTCATCACGCTGCATCGGAATGTAAATAGAGTCACGAGTTGTACCTGGCATATCGTAAACAACAACACGTTCTTCACCAAGAATACGGTTAGTTAGCGTTGATTTACCTACGTTAGGACGACCAATGATCGCTAGCTTAATCGGTTGATCTTGAAGGCGCTTGAATTCTTCTTCCGCTTCTTCTTCAGTGAAATCAACTTGCTCTTCTTCTTCGTCTTCAAATTCAGTTAAATCGCTTACTTCGCCATTCTCAGCTTTTAACGCTTCAGCGAATGGGTTTAGAGCAAGATCAATCAACGCTGTTACACCACGACCGTGCGCTGCAGCGATTTGGTACATGTCTTCTACGCCTAGTTGCCAGAAATCAGCACTTGCAGCATCAGGGTCGATACCATCAACCTTGTTTACTACTAGCATTGAAGGCTTTTCTAGTTGACGAAGGTGCTTAGCAATAGCTACGTCTGAAGGTGTTAGACCCGCACGACCATCTACCATAAATAGAACGACATCAGCTTCATCAATCGCCGCGAGCGACTGTTCAGCCATTTTAGTTTCAACACCTTCTTCGGTACCGTCGATACCACCAGTGTCGATAACAATAAAGTCATGCTCGCTAAAATGAGCATGACCGTATTTACGGTCACGCGTTAAGCCAGGAAAATCCGCAACCAATGCATCACGAGTTCGAGTCAATCGGTTAAATAACGTAGATTTACCTACGTTCGGACGCCCTACTAGAGCAACAACAGGTACCATAACAACCTCTACAATTTCTTCTCTAAATGTAGTTATAGGTAAGCACTTGATCGCAAGTTTAAACTCTTACCTATAACCACACGGTTTATTAATTTATAACAACAAAACGGCTCCTAGCTGTTACCAACCAGGAGCCGACTGTGAATTATATCACGCTTTTATTGGCTAATCGTTAGTTTCTTTACATCGCCATTGCGAGTCGTCACTAAGTAGCCTTCAGGCATTTCAATTGGCGCAACCGCAAAGCCGCTATCATCGACCAACTGTTGAGCAACAAACTCACCCGATGAACGATCTAACCAGTGCAGATAACCTTCAGTATCACCAACAACCACATAACCATTAATAATAGCAGGTGCTGTCAGTAAGCGGTTTTCTAACAATGGAGTGCTCCACAGTTCAGTACCACTACGCGCATCAACCGCAACCACATGGTCTTTGTCAGTCACAACGAACAAACGGCTGCCATCACTTGCTAAATCAATCGCTGACGAGTAGTTACGTTTCCAAACTGGCTTACCAGAACGAAGATCGATAGCAATCAGTTGACCATTGATACCTACGGTATATAGGGTGCCGCCAAGAACAACCGGTGATGCATCAACATCAACCAAACGATCAATTTCCGTTGCGCCTTTTGGTGTACCTACTGGCTGTTGCCAAATAAGCTGACCACGATCAACGATAGCTGCGGCTAAACGACCATTTGCCGTACCCCAGAATACACCACCTGAAACCGTAACAGGTGAGCTATCGCCACGAAGTGTTAGGCTTGGTACTTCTGTACTGATGGTCCATTTTTGCTCACCGCTTTCTTGATCTAACGCGGTCAACATGCCACGACTGGTATGAACAATAACCATGTTGCTTTCAGTTGCTGGGGATGCAAGCACCTCACCATTCACTGATACACGCCACAGCTCTTCACCGGTTGATTCATCCAGCGCGATCACTTCGCCATTTTCAGAACCAACAAATACCTTGCCGTAAGCTGCCGTTAAGCCACCCGATAAACGAGCCAGTACTTCTTTCTCAAGATCGACTTTCCAAAGCTCTTTACCTGTTTCAGGGTCAAGCGCTTTAACCATACCTTCACGGCTTGCAACAAATACTTTGTCGTAAGCCAATTCTGGCGTTAGTTTTGAAAAGTAGTGACCAACACCATCACCAACCGACGTAGACCATTCCTGGCTAGGAGTAAACTCGCTGTTTACCGTTGGTACTGGTGCCATGATTACGGTGTCTTCTTCACTTGCACAGCCCGCTAGCAGGCCAAGAGCAATCGCACACAACGCCGCTTTTGGAAACATCTTCTTCATTCAAAGCGCCTTATTTAGCTAGGTCGTCAAGTTTGATTTGAAGCGTTTGGCTCGCATCAGCAGCTTGTTGAGCTTCAGAGTATGCACTGTAAGCTGCATCTGTGTCGCCTTTACGAAGTGAGATATCACCACGCAGTTCAGCAACACGGCCTTTCCAAGATTCGTCAGTCATCGCTTCAAGATCAGTCAATGCTGCGTCAAATTCACCTTGCTCAGCTTTGATACGAGCAACACGGTAAGTCAGTAGTGGCGCTAATGCCGCGTCCTTAGTTGCCGATTTTGCCCACTCAAGTTGTTCTAGTGCAGCTGTAAGGTCACCCGCTTGAACTTGCGCTTTTGCTAATTGCATAGCAGCAAGTACTGAATATTCAGCGTCTTTGTTTGCGTCGATGAAAGCTTGAATATCAGATTGAGCATCAACGCCTTTAGCATCTAGAGCTGAGATTGCAGAGGTGTAGCTTTCTGAAGCGGCTTCACGCGCTTCAACGACTGAATCTTGGTAATAGCGCCAACCAAATAGGCCACCTAAACCAATAACCGCACCAAAGATTACGGCTTTGCCATTCTCTTTCCACCAATCTTTAATGGCTTCAACTTGTTGCTCTTCGCTATCGTAAAGTTCCACTTCCTGTCCTCTTTAATTCTTTAAACGCCAGCATAGTGCTGACGTTGATATTCATGATGAGCGTTTGCTCAATGGCTTAGATTAACGCAGCAACTTTTTCTGCAACTTCCGTTTGAGACACGGTTTGTTGCTCGCCGCCAACCAAATCTTTTAGCACAACTGTATTGTCAGCAACTTCGTTCTCACCAAGTACCAACGCCACAACAGCACCTACTTTGTCAGCACGTTTGAATTGCTTCTTGAAGTTACCACCACCGAAGTGGTTCATCACACGTACGCCTTCAACGTTATCGCGTAATTGATTCGCTAACTGCATGCCCGCGATCATTGTACCTTCGCCAGCAGCAACCATGTATACGTCAACACTACGACGAACTTCTGTAAGTTCTAGCGTTTCCATCATAAGGACTAGACGCTCTAGACCCATAGCGAAGCCAACAGCATTGGTTGCTTTGCCGCCGAGTTGTTCAACAAGACCATCGTAACGGCCACCACCACATACTGTACCTTGGGCACCAAGGCTGTCTGTGATCCACTCAAATACGGTGCGGTTGTAGTAATCTAGGCCGCGTACTAGACGCTCGTTAACTTGGTATTCGATACCAACAGCGTCAAGAAGTTCACACAAACCAGCAAAATGTTGCTTCGATTCTTCACCTAGATATTCAGATAGTCGAGGTGCGTCACCTAAGATAGCTTGAACATCCGGGTTCTTAGTATCCAGAACACGTAGAGGGTTAGTGTGCATGCGACGTTTGCAGTCTTCATCTAGCACATCAATGTGTTGCTCAAGGAAAGCCACTAACGCAGTACGGTAGCTTACGCGATCTTCTTGAGAACCGATTGAGTTCAATTCAAGACGAACGTGCTTATCGATACCTAGTTCACGCCATAGACGTGCTGTCATCATAATAAGTTCAGCGTCAACATCTGGGCCGTCTAGGCCAAACACTTCAACACCACATTGGTGGAATTGACGGTAACGACCTTTTTGAGGACGCTCGTGACGGAACATTGGGCCCATGTACCATAGGCGCTGTTCATCACGGTTAATAAGGCTGTTTTGAATACATGAACGTACACAACCTGCTGTTCCTTCTGGACGCAGCGTTAGACTGTCACCATTGCGGTCATCAAAGGTGTACATCTCTTTAGAAACAACGTCTGTCTCTTCACCAACCGCACGGCTAAATAGGTTTGTTTCTTCAACGATAGGCATACGTACTTCGTTGTAACCGTATGCGCTCACCACACTTTTAACTGCGCTTTCTACTTTCTGCCACAGTGGTGATTGAGTTGGAAGGCAGTCGTTCATGCCTCGAATTGCTTGGATATTTTTAGCCACAGTATTTATTCCGTAATTTCTCACGACCAGGTATCAGTGCGAATAGACAATCACACCCCATCGCGTTGTATTAATCTTCTAAGTTTTCTACATCAATGCGATTTGCTTTATCAAGCACTGATGCTTTTGCACGAATCTTAGCTTCAAGTTTGTCGACAAGGTCATCGTTATCGAAGCGCTCTTTCTGACGCTTACCGTCTTCGTAAAAAGCACTCTTACGTGCACTACCAGCTAGACCTAAGTGAGACACTTCAGCTTCACCAGGGCCGTTAACCACACAACCGATGATAGATACATCCATTGGAGTAATCACGTCTTCTAGGCGCTCTTCAAGGGCATTAACGGTGTTAATAACATCGAACTCTTGACGAGAACAGCTCGGGCACGCAATGAAGTTGATGCCACGCGAGCGAATGCGCAAAGATTTAAGAATATCAAAGCCAACTTTGATCTCTTCAACAGGATCAGCCGCTAACGAGATACGCAGCGTATCGCCGATACCTTCAGAGAGAAGCATGCCTAAACCTACCGCTGACTTCACAGAACCTGCACGCGCACCACCCGCTTCGGTAATGCCAAGGTGAAGAGGTTGATCAATCTGCTTAGCAAGCAAACGGTAAGAACCGACGGCTAGGAATACATCAGACGCCTTAACGCTGACTTTAAATTGATCAAAGTTCAAACGGTCTAGGATGTCGACGTGACGCATTGCAGATTCAACAAGCGCTTCTGCTGTAGGCTCTGTGTATTTCTCTTGGATCTCTTTTTCAAGAGAACCGCCGTTAACACCAATACGAATCGGGATATTCATATCACGAGCACAATCCACAACAGAGCGAATGCGGCTTTCGTTACCGATGTTACCTGGGTTGATACGCAGACAGTCAACACCGTATTCAGCCACTTTAAGTGCGATACGGTAGTCGAAGTGAATATCAGCAACCAAAGGAACAGAGACCTGCTGCTTGATTAGCTTAAAGGCTTCAGCTGCATCCATAGTCGGTACAGATACGCGAACGATATCAGCGCCAACTTTTTCCAGAGCTCTAATTTGAGCAACGGTCGCGGCTACATCTGTTGTTCTTGTGTTGGTCATGGATTGCACAGCAATTGGTGCACCATCACCGATCGGCACATCACCCACATAAATACGGGTTGATTTGCGACGAATAATAGGAGATTCGTGTTGCATATTAACTCTAAGGTAAGGTTATTCTAGCTACTTTGCCTGAAGTATACCCAGAAAGGTCGACAGGTTCACTTGCAAATGTCATCGATACGCCCTCTGGCGCACCTAGAATCACTTTATATGGCGCAGTTCCTGATAGATTTAACGACTGACCTGCTTTTTTGATGCCAGTCGACAAGGTTTTGCCCGAAGCATCTTTCACTTGGATCCAGCAATCAGCAGAGAACTGCATCACTAACTCGTTAATCACAGCTTCAGGCGCAGTGCTTGCTTCAACAGCTTCTGCATTAGCAGCAATTTCAGCATTAACAGCAACTTCAGCAGTTTGTTCTGTCTCTGTTGCTTGCTGTGCAGTAGTTTCGTCAGTTGAAGTAACAGAATCTTCCGCATCGCTTATCGCAGCAAGGTCATCAGTACTTTCAACAACAGAAGAACCCTCTTCATTTTGTTCAGCTTCAATCACTTCTAAAGAGGTGAATTCAGGGGCAAGTGATTCTTCTACAGCTAGCTCTTCTGAGCTTTCAGTATTAGCTAAAGATTGAGATAGGGTGTCTTGTTGTTGGTTCTGCCACCACCACAGTGAGGAGATACCCGCAATTACCGCAAAAATGCTCCAAGTAAGGATCATAATACGGCTGTTGTGCTTCTCGGTTTTGGTCTTACGAGAAAAGCTCAACATTTCTTGTTCTTGATGTTGAGCGTCACCAGCATGATGGAGTGCGCTCAATACGACCTTTTCGTCAAGATTGACGTATTTCGCGTATGAACGAATGTAGCCACGCATAAAGGTGGCAACTTGATCTGACTCGAATTGGTTTTCTTCAATTTGTTGGATCAGCGTAACGCGCAGCTTTAAACGATCAGAAATCTGCTTTTGTGTTAAACCAAGAGATTCTCGTTTATTTTTAAGCAGCGTTCCCGCTTCGATTTCTGGAGCGACAGTTTCTTTTGTTTGTGTTTCGTGTTCTGTGTTCATAGAGAGTGAACTTCTAAAGTATTATCGCAGGTTGATGAGAGCATTTTTATTGTCGTTTAAGCTCAATCTAACAACCCACTTTGTGTGGAATTTTTCCTGTTATCTAAATCATCAACCCTTAAAGACGAACATCACCCATTGACTATGGATGACCTTCTCAGGAAGCTAGTTTATCAAGTAGCCAACCTAAATAGACACATTGATGATTATCGGGTAACAAGCGAGCACTTAAATTAATTTAAGATGAGTTAATCATAAGCTAATGCCATTGCAAGGCAAAAACACTTTAAACAAAATTTACCGTCAGCTCATGGTTTTGTCCAAAATTTGACGAAAAATGTAAGAAAGCGTGGGGAAAAAATCCAATTATTGGAAATTCACCTTCCAGAAAAGCAACAAGCCAGAAGGAATCCTTCTGGCTTGTTTAGATCTAAATGGTATTTAAACCGCTTTTACTTGAATCACATCACCTGCGATCAAGTTAGCTTCAGAGGCGGCTTTCAGCATTTTAGTACGCTTGGTTCTATCAATAACATCACCAACCAGCTGACCACATGCGGCATCAATATCATCACCACGAGTTTTACGAACCGTAACTGTGTAGTTGTATTCCATCAGCGTTTTTTGGAAGCGATCAATACGAGAGTTGCTTGGCTTCTTATAAGGCGAACCCGGATAAGGGTTAAATGGAATCAAGTTGATCTTACAAGGCGTATCTTTCATTAGCTCAGCAAGTTCACGAGCGTGGTCCATATCATCATTCACATGATCCAACAGAACGTACTCAACCGTTACTTTGCCGCGGTTAGCATTTGAAGAAGCAATGTAGCGACGAACCGATGCTAGGAAGTCTTGGATATCCCAACGATCGTTGATTGGCATGATTTGGCTACGTAGTGCATCGTTTGGTGCGTGTAGAGAAATAGCCAGAGCTACATCGATGTTGTCTGTCATCTGATCAAGACCAGAAACAACACCAGATGTTGATACTGTTACACGACGCTTAGACAGTGAGAAACCTAGATCATCAAGCATCAGCTCCAATGATGGAATTAGGTTCTTCATGTTCAATAGAGGTTCACCCATACCCATCATTACGACGTTAGTAATTGGACGACGACCCGTTTCTTTCTCTAAACCGATTTCACGTGCAGCACGCCAGATTTGACCAACGATCTCTGAAACTTTCAGGTTACGGTTGAAGCCTTGTTGAGCCGTAGAGCAGAATTTACATTCAAGCGCGCAGCCTACTTGCGAAGAAACACATAGCGTCGCACGATCACCATCTGGGATGTATACAGTCTCAACGTCTTGGTCACCAACGCTCATCGCCCATTTAATGGTGCCATCCGCAGAGTGCTGAGCTTCAGAAACGATAGGTGCAACAATCTCACAGCGATGCAGCAGTTTCTCACGTAACTTTTTGTTGATGTTGTTCATTTGTTCGAAGTCATCGACACCGAAGTGATAAATCCACTTCATCACTTGCTCTGCTCGAAACGCTTTCTCATTCAGTTCTTCTGTGAAAAATTTACGAAGACCTTTACGATCAAAATCGAGTAGATTGACTTTAGCTGTGGTCATGATGCCTCTCAATGACGGAACAATAATTAAGGGCGCGAATTGTACAGCCTTTACGCGACTTCAACAAGCACTGTAAAACCTTGTGTTTACTAAGACATTCAAACTTAAGTGATTAAAATTCACACAGTCAAATTTACCTGCTTAAGTTCGGCCAATTCAAAGAGAGATTCCCGATTACGCTCCTCCGTCGCTTTCGGGAATGACGGGCTTTAACCACCTAATACTCGCACCCTCTCCGACCTCCTACTAACGCGACTTGTTCGTCATTCCAGAACCGAGGAACGAGGTATCTGGAATCTCCAATAGTAAACTCAGACTCCTGATATGCTCCTTCTTCACTCTCAGGAATAACACGAGAACTCACCAGAAATGAAAAAGGCTTCACCGAAGTGAAGCCTTTATTGAGACTTGCTGTTGTCTGCTTATTCAGCTGGACGCGGGCAAATTTCAGATTCTGGGAAGAAGAATTCGATTTCGCGAGCCGCAGATTCAGGGCTATCACTGCCGTGTACTGAGTTGTAACGCATGCTGATTGCGTAGTCAGCACGGATAGTGCCGCATGCAGCTTCTTCTGGGTTAGTTTTACCCATTAGTTCACGGTAACGAGCGATCGCATTTTCGCCTTCAAGTACTTGAACCATGATAGGACCAGAAGTCATGAACTCTTTTAGTGGTCCAAAGAAATCTTTACCTTCATGTTCTGCATAGAAGCCACTTGCTTGCGCTTCTGTAAGAGAAACCATTTTAGCGGCAATAATCTGTAGGCCAGCTTTTTCAATGCGGTGGTAGATTTCACCGACAAGGTTACGCTTAACTGCATCCGGCTTAACAATTGAGAACGTTCTTTCTAGAGCCATAGGGATTCCTTCACTTCATTTTTTTGTTATTAAATACTGAAATTACTAAGATCATTCGATCTGAGTTTATGAATAAGCGGTATCGAAATACCGCTCACTCTTATTATTATTTTGCTTGGTCGATAAGAAGACGAGCCAGTGTACGAACACCCATACCAGTCGCGCCTGCAGCCCACTTATCACTTGATGACTTGCGGTAAGTACCCGCGCAATCCATGTGAATCCAACCTTTTTTGTAGTCATCTACAAAGTAAGAAAGGAACGCGGCAGCTGTACTTGCACCCGGAGTGTAATCACCAGAGCTGATGTTTGAAAGATCAGCAAAGTTTGAAGGCAACATACCACGGTGGAAATCAGCAAGCGGCAATGGCCATAGACCTTCTTTCTCTTGGTTCGCAGCCGTTAGTGCTTGATGAGACAACTCATCATCAAAGCTCAATAATGCGTGGTAGTCGTTACCTAATGCATTTTTAGCCGCGCCAGTTAGCGTTGCACAGTCGATGATCAACTCAGGATTCTGAGCGCTTGCGAACATCAGGCCATCAGCCAAAACTAAACGACCTTCCGCATCGGTATTCATGATCTCGACAGTCTTACCATTTTTGTAAGTAATGATGTCGCCAAGCTTCAATGCACGACCAGAGATCATATTCTCTGCACAACATAAGATAAGCTTGATGCGCTTGTTCAGGCCACGTTCAATCGCAAGACCTAAACCACCGGTAATAGTCGCGGCGCCACCCATGTCAGCCTTCATTGCTGTCATGAATTGACCTGGCTTAATGCTGTAACCGCCTGAGTCGAAAGTGATACCTTTACCCACAAGACAAGCAAACACGGGTGCGTTTTCATCGCCGGTTGGGTTGAAGTCCAGTTGAAGCATTGCAGAAGTACGCTCAGAGCCGCGGCCTACCGCATAGATGCCTTCCCAACCTTCAGTTAGGAGATCTTTGTCTTTAACGATTTTCGCTTTAACAGTGCCTGCTGGTGCCACTGACTTGATGTATTCAGCTGCCATTGTAGCTAATTGACGAGGGGCAACTTCTTCAGCCGTTTTGTTGATGATGTCACGAGTCCAATCTGTCGCGCGGATACGTGCTTCTAATTCAACTTGATCAGCTTCAGCTAGAGCATCCCACTCCAATGCATTCTTTTTCTTTGGTCCACGGTAGCCTTGGTAAAAAGCCCAAACACTTTCTAGATCCCAGCCTTTACCGCTAAGTGCAACCAATGCGATACCTTGTCCGTCAAGCGTACGACCTGCACGTTGAACTGCGCCTAGATCGTGGCCTTCACCAATGTGAATTGTCGCTCCCGCTTCTGAAAACGATAAAATAGCTCTTGCTCCCCACTGAGGCTGGGCAGCTTCTTGACTTAAAAATACTGACATCTGTGTAGACATGATTTCTCCTTGTCATGAACCACTTTGAGTATGTGATTCTGATTGTTTTTTATTAGCGCACTGATGTTAGCATTATGTAGGAGGAAAATGTCATTTTGATAAAAAAACGGACCATAAGGTCCGCTTTTTTTAGTAAGAATTGTTAACTTGGCTGCGTTTTACATTGGACTGATACCAACCCGCGACCAAGTGATTAGACAAGAGGATTAATCCATCTCATCCATCCAGCACAATATAATGGCCTCTAGAATTTTCTCATTCGAGTGATTCGGCTCATCATCAAAATCTTCAAGATCTAGCACCCATTGATGCAAGTCCGTGAAGCGTACTGTTTTAGGATCGGTATCTGGGTATAAATCACATAGTTCAATCGCAATATCTCGCGAATCAATCCATTTCAAACTCATAACATTTCCTTATCTTTATCAGCGACGATTTGTCATCTTAGTGACTTATATTCTATGCCAGCTTTACTAACAGTTTTGGTCGAGCTTATTTCTTAGTGCTCTTCAGAAGCTAAGTTCAGTGTGTACTTTGGAATTTCAACTACAAGGTCAGTATCAGCCACTTTAGCTTGGCAACCAAGGCGAGATTCCATCTCTAAACCCCATGCTTTATCTAGCATGTCGTCTTCTAGGTCATCACTCTCTTCTAAAGAGTCGAAACCTTCACGAATCACGACGTGACATGTAGTACATGCACACGACTTCTCACATGCGTGTTCAATACCAATACCGGCCTTCAATGCAACATCAAGAACCGTCTCACCAGTTTTTGCTTCTAAAACAGCGCCTTCTGGACATAGATCTTCGTGAGGTAAAACAATAATCTTTGGCATGTTTATCTATTCTCTAACTATTAAATATTATCGACTGACTGACCTGACAGTGCAGCTCGAATTGATTTATCCATACGACGAGAAGCAAAGTCTTGGCTCGCTTTGTCGGTATTCTTAATTTCTAGTTCGATGGCATCAGCGCTTTCGCCATTACGCACTTCAATCAGTGCTTCAATAGCTTGCAGAAGGAGCTGTTTTTCTTGCTCATCAAGCAGCTCATCGCCATCAGCTTGCATTGCTGCAATAAGACCTTCGATAACACGATCTGCTTCTACACGTTGTTCAGCGAGAGCACGCGCTTGCATGTCTTCCTTAGCAAACGTCATCGAATCTTTCAGCATATTCGCCACTTCATTATCGCTTAAGCCGTAAGACGGTTTAACCTGAATTTCAGCTTGAACACCTGTGCTCTTCTCCATAGCAGTCACCGATAGCAGGCCATCAGCATCTACTTGGTAAGTCACACGAATATGCGCCGCACCAGCAGCCATTGGTGGAATGCCTTTTAGAGCAAAACGAGCCAATGAACGACAGTCATCAACCATCTCACGTTCACCTTGCACGGTGTGTACTGTCATTGCAGTTTGACCGTCTTTGAACGTGGTAAATTCTTGTGCGCGAGCAACAGGGATCGTGGTATTGCGTGGGATGATCTTTTCGACCAAGCCACCCATCGTTTCGATACCTAGGGAAAGAGGAATAACATCAAGCAGCAGCATTTCAGAGTCAGGCTTGTTGCCGACTAAGATATCCGCTTGGATAGAAGCGCCAATCGCAACCACTTCATCTGGGTTAATGCTGGTTAATGGCGTACGACCAAAAAAGTCACCGACCATTTCACGTACAAGTAACGTACGAGTTGAACCGCCGACCATCACGACTTCTAGAACATCATCCGCGTCAACTTCAGCATCTTTCAATGCACGACGACATGAAAGCAGTGTTTTCTTAACAAGCGGCTTAATGATGTCTTCAAACT
>NZ_JBFRSN010000159.1:0-6082 GCF_041473595.1 Vibrio sp. 10N.222.46.A1 | reverse complement strand
GAAATGGTGCTTTGGACTTTGTTCTCGTGTTTAATCTCTTCAATATTGAAGTCGAGTTTTGCCGTCCCATATTTAAAAATGTCACCAAGATTGAATATGGACTGGGATAACGAAAGGCTGTAGCTGTTTGAGTTATAGCTAGAGGTTTCATCGGGTACGCTCGATAGCAAGGTTTCATTCTCGTTCCATGTGGTATCGGCAGCACCATTGAGTGAAGGCAGAAATTTAGAGCGACTGATCCCAATGTTGTATTCGTTCTCTTCCACACCTTTATCACTGGCGCGAAGAGACAGGCTGTTTTGCAGGCCGAGTTCTACCGCCTCAAGCAAGGTAGTCGCCGATGCTGAAGGTGTCGTGCTGAATGCGAGTGCAGCTATGATGCTGCTAGTTAAGTTTCTGTACCGCCACATACTTGTTGATCACCTTGATGATTTGGTCGCTTTTATAAGGTTTGCTGATCACGTAATCCATTCCGGCCTCAATACAAGCCTGGTGTTCGTTACTGCTGGTCAATGCGGTTGCACCTATGATGGTACAAGGGTTTTTCTCGTTCTCTTGTTCGAATTGGCGAATGCGTTTTGTTGCTTCGATGCCGCCCATACCCGGCATGATGCAATCCATGAAGATGATGTCAGAACGTTTATTCATGAAGTGCTTCACGGCATCGGCACCATCGCCAACGGTGTCTGGTTCATACTCTTGCTTGGTAAGAATTCGTTTCAGTAAGATCTGCTGAA
Source organism: Vibrio sp. 10N.222.46.A1 (assembly GCF_041473595.1). NCBI lineage: Bacteria > Pseudomonadati > Pseudomonadota > Gammaproteobacteria > Vibrionales > Vibrionaceae > Vibrio > Vibrio sp. 10N.222.46.A1. The sequence goes on along the minus strand of NZ_JBFRSN010000159.1, from coordinate 5,345 downwards.
CTCGGTCATCCTCAACGATAAGGAATGAGCTGTTCTCCATCTGTTCTTCCGATGCTTCCGCTTCCATAATGGTGAGTAGGTTTGGAATGAACTCGTAAGGGATAGCAGGGGCGTTGATGATCTTGTCGACGAAGCTATGACACTCTTGTGCTTGCTGAGTGTTGGTCACTGACAACAGTAACTTGGTATTTGGGTGGTTCTTAAGTTGAGATTTGACCGTTTTACTCAACGACGGCAGCTTATTGGGTTCAAAGGTATCGGTCAGCATAATCGCATCGTAATCACCGAATGTTTTCGCCGCTGAGAAAAGCTCATTTGCAGTGCGAATCTCGGTGATGTCGAGCCCCAAATTGCTGAGCATCTTCTTCATCACATCGATACGGATTTGAGTATTGGCGCACAGCAGTAAACGCTTGCCATCGAAGCGCGTCTTCTCTGTGTGGAAATTCTTAGCTTTAAGATCAAGCTCGATCTGAAAACGTTCCTGTGCCCCTGACTGGAACCAGTGACTCTCGTAATAGCCGTAATCTTTCAGAACGCTTTTTGCTAAGTCATCTGTATTGGCTGTATGGTCTTTGTGTGCGCTCCAATGGAGTTTATTGAGCTTGGCAACAGAGACATCCAGCGTTGATAAGAAGTTGAGATTGATGGTGACACGGGTATTTTCCATGTCTGACGCCGCACCCGATTCAATCGTCACAAATAGCTTCTTATTTGATTTAAGTTGGATGGCGTTAGAAAGCTGCAGAAACAAGATCCAGAACAAGCTGGTGGATTGGCCTTCAACACGGTTCGGCAAATTATCAGAGATAAAGCAGTCGAGTTGACCTTCGTTCCTCTGAACTTTGGCGCTAATATGAATCATCAATTCAGACAACACGCTCAGTAGCGAGAATTCCTTCGACTTACTTTCCGTACCCTGTGAAATCAATCGGTTATAGTTTTCTGCTAACTCAGATAAGGTGCTACATGCTGAGGTAATATCCTTCGCCATCAATACGCCGTTTTCATCGGTTTCTTGAACCAGATATTGGACACCGCCGTTGATGGTGTTGGTGATACCGCGAATCTCATACCCGATCAGTGCATACAGCTGTTTGTAGAGATCGTTATTGCGCTTTTGGTCTTCCAATTTACTGAAAATCAGTTTGAGGTGAGAGTAGATCTGGCGTTGTTTCGGATTGATGCTCACTTCATTCAGAAGCTCTTCGAGTCTTTGTAAGTCGAGTTGTTTCAGCTCTTGATAGAGAGCATCGAACTCATAGTCGATTTCTCGTTCATTAGAGCTGGATTTCTTCAGCTTCAACATAGCAACTGAGTTCGATAGGACCGTGATTACTGCCAGTATCACGACCACCATAAACAACCAGATAAAGAACTCATTTTTCTCTGACATCAAGTCGCTCGCATGGTTGTTGAACATGGTGCGGTAGTTGTCGTCCATCTGTAGGTAGTTGTTGGTCAGTGACAGGTATAAGTCGAGTACGTCGTTGCGTGTTTTAGTGCTGTCGGAAAAGCGATTGATAGCTAATTCAAGTTGGGTGTATTCAGTCGCGCCAACCAAGCTGAACTCAGTTTTGTTCAAAGAGGCTAGCGATCTAAATTCATCTATTTCACGCTTCAAGTTAACTAGATTGAATTCGTTAGTACCACAAGTGTCGGTACTTAAGCACTGCTGTAGAGTTTGAATATCTTGTTCGATGGTCTGATTAAGCTTCTGAGCTTGTATGAGCAGTGGGGCACTTTGCACTTGAGCAACCGAATCTATTTTTGACCAAGAAAAGTATAAATAGAAAGCGAGCGCCGCTAGTACTACGCTGAACAATATGCTCAGACGTAGAGCTGGTACGGAAATGTTATAAGAAGGTTTTCCGCTCATTGATTACCTCTCATCGAATGCATCTTCGATGGCTGACATCACAGGTTTTGCAGCGTATTCGATCACGCGACGCGAGCCTGTTTTTACGTCGGCGGTAAATTCCATATAAGGTGATAATTTGTATTGAGTGCCTCCTCGTTCAAGAAAGTTTCGATCAATCTCAATCTCTGCCAAATAGAATTCGGCATCTTCTTCTTCGTATGATGAACGGCTAATTGAGGCGATGGTTCCCTCAACAAATCCATATTTTGCGAAGTTATAAGTATCCATTTTTACTTTTACCGCCTGGCCAATTTCAACAAACCCCATGTCTTTACGCGGAATTTTCGCTTCACCGTGTAGGGAGTTATTGATTGGAGCAATATCAGCGATACTCTCGCCGGGTGGTATTACCGCAGAACGGAAGTTGAAGTGTAATTTGTCGACCACACCATCCACTGGTGAGTAGACGATTAAGCGATCTACCTTATCGGAATGTTGTGGTTGCAAGATCCGTTTTAGTTTGAGGTCTTTATTGGCCTGAATGATCTGTGCTTGGTACTCAGAGTTACGATTCTCAACCAAATCTCGATGTTGTTTCTCGAGTTTGTCGAGTTGGAAACGTTCGTTCATGACGGACTCATCAAGGTTTTCAATCTCACGAACCATATTGGATTCTTGTACTTTCATATTTAGAACGTCGACATATGACGCCATCTCTTCTTTATAAAGCGTATTTTTGATGTTGAGTTGTTTGCGAATGAGCGAGAGTTGGTTCTCTGAGCTTTTGCGACGCTTTAGCATTGATCCAATTAGAGAGTTTTTGTGTTTAATATCGTGAGTGATCAGCTCTTCGTTAGAGCGGTTCTTCGAGAACTCTTGCTGCCAAGTATTCATGTTGACTTGAACTTGTTCTGGGTACTTTTCGATGTAAGAAGCAAAGTTTGGTTCGACCATGTCACGCAAGCTTTCATAACGAATTTTATCGAGTTCCAGCTGTATGATTTCGGTGTTCACTGTATCGAGTTGGGTGTTACGGTCGAGTGAGCGGATTCGAGCAATCGGCTGGCCTTCATACACAACTTCTCCTTTTCTCACTAACAGCTCTTCTAAAATACCGCCTTCTAGGTGTTGAACTTTCTCAACATCAGACTCTAGTAACAGCTCGCCACGCACAGAAACGACAATGTCGATGCGTGCCTGTGACGCTACGGCGATAGCCACCAAAGCAAGTAGAAAAATGATGAGTAACGTCTTGTGAACGCTAGTCATCGCACTTGCAAGCACGATGGTGTCATCTGCTGTGACCTTGGAAGCCTCGTTGTTAGAAACGAGCGCTTTTCTGAGATGATGCTCTATTTGGTTATTGCTCATGACCTACCTCGATGACTCGTCATCTACAACTTCCTTAATATCCAACAAGTGATTAATTTGTCTATTGACGTTTTGTAGTTCAGTTTTCACATCTTCTAAAAGCGCTTCCGGCGCAGGGAATTCGTGTTTACTCAAATGTTCCAACTTGGCCATTTTGGGCGGCAGGTCTTGGTCACACAGCAAGGTTAAGATGGTCTTCAATTTTTTTGAGTAGTTGTTGAGTTCGTCAAAGCGATTACTCTTATGAAGCGTTTCTATGTTGATTGCTGCGTCTGAAAAGTCCTTATAAAAGTCGCCTAATAGCAATTGCAGCCCTTTGTGGTTGTTGTCGATTGAACGCAACAAATTCGTCATGTCTATCATCATTCCACTGCCTTAATTGCTTTAATCACAATAACTAAGGATCTTTAAAGGCAGTTTTCAATTTTTTTTTTGCTTCTTTTCACTTCTTTATGCATAAAAAAGAAAATATGAAAAAAGTTGTATAAAAACTTGGTTTTTTAAAATGGTGTCCTTTAATGCCTCTAAATACGATCAGTTAGCTAGTAGCAACGGAGGCTGTAATGGCAGGCGAAAATAACCAAAACAACCAAAATGAAGATCTCAATGACGCGGTAGAACAGACGGACACGAACGACGCGGGTACGCCCTCCCAACAGCAGAATCAACAAAATCAACAGAACACGATTGCGTCGACGGTAGCGACGGGTGCTGAAAATACCGACGCGGCAGACGAAGTGAACCAAGCGTTGGAAGACAATCCAAGTGGTGCTGGTAATACAGAAGAAGCAGCAGCTTCTGGTGCTGCTGTTCAAGAAGAGACGCCAGAAAGCGATGGAGATTCAGATGCAGCTCAATCTAATGTAGTCGGTGGTGCGGCTTCGGAAGCTGGCTCGGATAATGCTGCTGGCAGTGGTGGCGGAGCAGGTGCTGGCGCTCAAGCCGTAGGTGGCGATAACGCAGAGGCTGCGACAGGTGGATCCGACGCTGAGGGTAATGAAGAACAAGGCCAAGCAGCACGTACCTCTGCAGCTCCGAGTGCTACATCTTCTGAATCTGATGGCCAACAAGTCGATGATGATCTCGATTCACAGACAGTAGAAGAGACATTCGCCGTTGATGTTCAAGCTTCTGACGAAGAGACCATCAGTGAAGTAGAAGATGACTTTGATTCTGAGACAACAAGTGAAACGTTCAAAATCAAGGTGGAAAGTGAAAATGATGCTCCGGAGGCTGAACAAGATCTGGCTTACATCATGGATGAAGATGGCTCCATAACATTTACTCAAGAACAATTACTCGAATACGCAAGTGATGTTGATGGTGATGAGCTTGTTGCTTCAAACGTTCAAGTCGGTGCAGATGCAACGGTTCAAGATAATGGTGACGGTACGTTCACAGTTGTACCTTCCGCTGACTTTAATGGCGAGCTAGACCTTACTTTTGATATCAGTGACGGCCAAGAAACCATAAGTAGCGCAATTGATTTAACGGTTCGTCCTATTAATGACGCACCTGTACCAGAAGATAAAACGTTTGAAATAGAAGAAGATGGCACGTTAATCTTCACCGATGCAGACCTGTTAACAGGTGCTACCGACATTGAAGGTGACAACCTTACTGTTGAAGGTGTGACCTACGATGGTGGCGACGGTATCCTGACCGACAACGGTAATGGTACATATACTTTCGCTCCGAATGAAAACTTCAATGGTGATGTAAACTTCGGCTTCGATGTCTCTGACGGAACCGATACGGTATCAGCCAATATCGATGTGAGCGTGACAGCGGTTGATGATGCGCCTGTTTCTGGTGACCTAGCGTACTCAATCGACGAAGACGGTTCGATTCGCCTAAGCCAAGAGCAACTGCTATCACAAGCATCTGATGTTGAAGGCGATGACCTGACAGCCAGCGATCTTACGGTTGGTGGTGATGCAACAGTCGTTGCGAACGATGACGGCAGCTTCACCATCACGCCAGATGAGAACTTCAATGGCGACATCGATATCAGTTTCGATATCTCTGATGGTACCAACACGGTTCAAGCTTCTGCAGACCTTACGGTTAATCCAGTTAACGATTTACCAGTCCCTCAAGATCAACAGTTCAG
>NZ_JBFRSN010000158.1:0-6506 GCF_041473595.1 Vibrio sp. 10N.222.46.A1 | reverse complement strand
ATGTTATAGCGGGTAAACTCATCGATATTACCGATGACATTATTGGTTTGAACACCAAATCCCGAGATTTTCATTAACGAATCAAGTTGCCCTCCAAGAAACGCTAGAAACGAAAAAGGGAAGCATCCGCTTCCCTTAAATTCAAGTTGTTGAGTTATACCTCAACGTCCGCTTCCGTACGTCTTTTCTTAAATTCCCTATACAGTAATAAGCTCAAAGTCATGACGACTTTAGACGTTAACCATATCATTCAGAGGAACTACCTTAGATTGTGCATGAAAAGTTACGTTAGTAGTTGAGCATATTTTGTTAAAAAACATGCTGTATCAAATACTAGCAAACGTTTTCGCCAAGGTCATTCGAAACAAACCGTACAGCTGCATTAATTACAAAATCTGACGCATTCGCTCTTGAGTTACTTCAACTAAGAGGTCTGGTTGGAATTTAGAAATAAAGCGATTACACCCTACTTTCTCAACCATGGCTTCATTGAAACTACCACTTAATGAAGTATTTAGCGTAATAAACAAGTCATGCATTCGAGGATCAGTTCGAACTTCATGAGTCAGTTTGTAGCCATCCATTTCTGGCATTTCAGCATCGGTGATCATCAATAGTATTTCTTGATTGATGTCTTTGCCTTCATCACACCACTTCTTAAGTAAAGTCAGTGCTTCTAAGCCGTCACAACATTCGATAATGTTCAAACCAAGTTGCGACAAGGTGCCTTTGATCTGGTTGCGTGCTGTTGAAGAATCATCCACGATAAGTACATTACGGCCAACCATTTCATTCGCTAACTGCTGATCTAGAACACCGTCAGAAATCGACACATCGTAGTCGATGATCTCCGCTAACACCTTTTCAACATCGATGATCTCAACGATTTTGTGCTGCTCTTCTTCTTGGATATGCGTGATAGCAGTTAAATAGTTTGCTCGACCCGTAGTCTTTGGTGGCGGTTGGATTTCTGTCCATGTCGTATTCACGATATTACGAACTTGTCCAACCAAGAAGCCTTGTACGGTTCGGTTGTATTCGGTAATGATCAAGTTGTTTTCTTGAGTCTCATCACGTGATGGTGGGAAACCAATCGCACTGCGTAAGTCAATCACAGGTACAGATTCACCACGTAAAGAAGCAACACCCGTAATATGATGGTGAGAGCCTGGCAAGCGAGTGAGTACAGGCACTTTTAAGACTTCTTTCACTTTAAATACGTTAATCGCAAATAGTTGGCGACTATTTAAGCTAAATAACAAGAGTTCCAGACGGTTTTCACCGACGAGTTTAGTTCTCTGATCAACAGAATTTAAAACGCCAGACATACAACACCTTAGTGACAAATAATAACTGTGGCTACAATAGCCTAATTCGATAGGTTAAAGCAAAGCGCAAATACACAGATGCTTAAACTAAGTACAACAAATGCTGTTATACATAGTTTAAGTGCATGGAAAGGGTTAAAGGAAGGCTAAAAACGATAAAAAAAGGGTTAGCCTTCAATCACTTTCATTAACAATTGGCCATCATATAAAGCTTGTTTAACAAGCGCAGCACCTGGCATGGTGGCTTGTTTATAGAATCGAGATTCCACCAGTTCTAAATCTTGATGGTAAACCGATAAACTCTGCTCTTCGATACACTTTTGAATCGCAGGATACAACACGCTTTTAGCCTGATTGATAACACCACCTATCAAGATTTTCTCAGGATTGAAAAGGTTGATCACAATCGCTATCGCGGCACCTAAGTAACGACCTAACTGTTCAATCACTTCAACAGCCAGTGGATCACCATCAGCAGCAGCAGCGCAGATCTGTTCAATTTTGACATCTTCAAACGCCGTTAGTGATGATGCCTCGCCATTAGCCAATCTTTCTTTGACTTGCTCACGGAGAGCCTGTGAACTCGCAACCGTTTCTAAACAGCCATGATTACCACAATGACAAAGCTTGCCTTGTTTATCGATCTGAATATGACCTAGCTCACCGATGTTACCGTGGCGACCTTGCAATACTCGGCCGTCGAGAATGATCCCTGCACCTACACCGTGGTGAATCGAGATCAAAACGGAATTATCGTTATCTTGAGAGTGACCAAACAGCTTCTCTGCTAATGCCCACGCTCGGGTATCATTGGCAATAAAGACAGGTAGACCTGTTTCTTTGTAGATCTCAGGACCCAACGCTAAGTTTTTAACGTTGTAGTGTGGCATCTGCAACACAATTCCCTGCTCAGAATTCACAAGCCCAGGTAGCGTAACCGCAATACTTGTTACCCTATCGAGTTGCTCGGCATAAGTTTGAAAAAACTCATCAATTTCATGCAGAAGACGCGCAAGTACATCGTCTTGGTCACGTTCATGAATATCAATCTTAGTATCGATAAGTACATCGCCGCCCAATTCATGAAGCGCGATAGTGAGATACCCACGACCAAGACGCATCGACAGAAACTGCCAACCTTCGTTATTGGTTTGCAGACCGACAGCAGGACGCCCACGAGTCGTGGCTTCTTGAACCGTCGTTTCGTGAATAAGGTGAGCTTCAATGAGTTCACGGGTAATTTTAGTAATACTCGCCGGGGCCAACTCACTTTGCTTGGACAGATCGATACGAGAAATAGGACCTTTAAGGTCAATTAGTTTATATACACGACCAGCATTGACCTGTTTGATATGATCAATATGGCCCGGTTGAGCCATGTACATTTTACGCTCCAGAAATCATCAACGCGGTAATTTTTTTACTTTGCGAAGTAATTGTGAAGTCACTTGGTATATCGCCGTGACCCGTATCACGTATATACATGAATCTTTGTGTATCTAGTCAAATAGTTCGAGAAAAATTAGTACCTACATCGATAAATTGAGACTTAATTTTCTTAATGAAACATCGTTATTGAGTCCTGAATACAATAATTGGATACAAATAAAGAAATATCCTCCTAGCTCCCAATAAATAATCAATTAATGCATATACTTAATTAAGTCTTTTAAAAGATTACTTGGCCTCACTCTAGGAGTATTCATGACAGCCGAATTAAGAAAAACGAAAATCGTCACAACGCTAGGCCCTTCTACTGATAAAGGTAACGTGCTTGAAGAGATCATCAAAGCCGGCGCCAATATCGTCCGTATGAACTTCTCTCACGGCACTAGCGACGACCATATACAACGTGCAGAAAATGTCCGAGCAATAGCCAAAAAACTTGGTACTCAGATCGCTATTCTCGGTGACTTACAAGGTCCCAAGATTCGAGTGTCAACATTCAAAGATGGCAAAATCCAACTTGCCGTTGGTGACCAATTTACTCTCGACAGTAGCCTTGGTTTAGGCGAAGGCAACCAACAAGCGGTCGGCCTTGATTATAAAGAATTACCTAACGACGTTTCAGCTAACGACATCCTGCTGCTAGACGATGGTCGTGTACAGCTAAAAGTAACCGAAGTGGAAGGTTGTCGCGTTCATACCGAAGTCATCATTGGCGGCCCTCTCTCGAATAATAAAGGCATAAACAAGAAAGGCGGCGGCCTGTCCGCAGAAGCGCTGACAGAAAAAGACAAGCGCGACATCGTCACCGCCGCACAAATCAAAGTGGATTACCTTGCGGTGTCTTTCCCACGCAACGGCGAAGACATGCACTACGCTCGTCAACTCGCACGAGAAGCAGGTTTAGAAGCTCACCTTGTAGCAAAAGTAGAGCGAGCAGAGACGGTAGCCACTGTTGAGAACATGGATGACATCATAATGGCCTCAGATGTGGTCATGGTAGCTCGTGGTGACCTCGGAGTCGAAATTGGCGACCCTGAATTGGTCGGAGTACAAAAACAGCTTATACGTCGTGCTAGAGCGCTTAACCGAACGGTGATCACCGCAACTCAAATGATGGAATCGATGATTTCAGCGCCAATGCCAACCCGTGCCGAAGTCATGGACGTTGCCAATGCGGTACTTGATGGAACAGATGCGGTCATGCTTTCAGGTGAAACAGCTGCAGGTGATTACCCGGTCGAAACCGTAAAATCGATGGCTGAAGTGTGTATTGGTGCTGAGAAAATGGCGGGGATTAACAACCAATCCAATTACCGAATTGACCGCACGTTTGTGACCGCCGAAGAAACCGTTTCGATGGCGACTATCTACTCGGCAAACCATATGGAAGGCATTAAAGGCGTAGTCACTCTCACTGAATCAGGCCGTACTGCACTGATGATGTCTCGTCTAAGTGCAGATATGCCTATCTACGCACTATCTCGTAACGAAGGAACACTTAATCGCTGCACCTTGTACCGAGGTGTAACACCTATCTACTTCGAGACAGAAGCCAAAGACAGTTTTGACATTGCCCTATCTACGCTCACCTGCCTAAAAGAGCAAGAGCATCTTAAGTTTGGCGATCTCGTTATCGTCACTCAAGGCGACATTATGGATGTGGCGGGATCAACCAACTGTATGAGAATCTTGCCTGTCACCTAATGTTTGCCCGTAAGGCGAAACGATTTGCCTAATCTCATGACAAAAAAGGGTTATCGAACCAAGTTCAATAACCCTTTTCATTTCAGAGCACGACTCACTAACGATCAGTTTAAACAGCACGATCAGCTCACAGCATGCTAACTCATCAACTTCAAATATTATTAATCAACCTCAAGCATTACTTCTCAGCAGCAATGGTTGCCAACTGTGGCATGTGTGAACTGCGGGCATTTTTCGTAGAGGTATAAGTTTCAACAAATCGGTAACCGGCTTCTAAACCCAATTCATAATCGTGCAGTAAATCTTCTTTATTACTCATTAATGAATTGGATTTCAGCGGCTTACTCGGGGCAATTTGCACGACAAAAGCATCGTCTGGTGGGGAGTTCAAAAAATCCTGAGTCAATGAGTAAGTTTGGTAATGCACCATCAGCATATCTGCTAAGCCGGAATCAAACTTATCACCAATTAAATGACTTAATCTATAGATGTCATCCGCCCCGAATAACCATCGACCACCATTCAGTAAATCCAAATGTGATCTGTCGCGCTTCTGTTCTTTTGAGCTGAGAATTTGTTGTTGAAAGAACGAGCTCCAATCGGTTTTCCACTGTTCCACTTTTTGTTGCCAATGACCTTGAACACTGTCAAAAGATTCGCGGAACCATTCCAGTTCTTCGGCTGATATCGGTTTGGGTGTTTCTAATCGCGTACTGTTAGCTTGAACCTCTTCCTCTAACGCTGGCTCAGTTCGGATCACAACAATGGAACGGGCTTGTCTACGCCACGCTTCTTGAACCGGGATGCAAGCTGATACACCACCATCCACATAAGCATTGTCGCCAATAAAGATTTCATCATTGTATAAGCGAGGGATCGCACAGGTTGCAATCATCACTTTGTACCAATCTTCACCCAATACTGGGAAGTAGTGATCTCGTAAGTCTTTAGAATCCGTGACGGCTGCATAGAAATGGCGCTCGCCTAGCGTTTGTCGTCCTAAATCCAAATCAAGCTTATATGGGTAAGCCATGATTTGTTCTAAGGCCCATTCTAATCCAAGGTTCTTTCTGTGTCGTATATAAGAAAAGAGATTGAAGAATTCAGGTGATGTTGTGAGGTCGAGAAGGAAAGAACGGCCAAGGCCTTTATCGCGGCACAGATAAGCACACAAATTAAGAGCACCTGCAGAGGTACCAAAAAACTCGTCGAAGGGATCAAAATTTGAAAGAAGAAAGGCATCCAGCACTCCAGAAGTAAAAATACTTCTCTGTCCACCACCTTGGGCGACCAGTGCTGTTTTTCCAGCAATAAACTTAGCGTAATAATCTAAGTCTATTGCTGTATCAATATTGGTTATAATCCCACTATTCATTATTCCCTGAGTATAAAAACCCAGCCTCGCAATAAATGGTATTAACTACCAATTGCAATAAAGCCAAATGAGAGAATGATTGCGTAGATGACAACCGTTATTTGTAGGGCATTTTTCAGATTATGGTCCATAGACACCTCTGTCTTATTATTAATTTGTCGAGTCTCTATTTAAGTACTATCAGGTGTGTGAAGTATCTTCAAGAATCGTCGAAATTAGTCGCACAATATTGATGTAACCATCACAATTAGTAAGTGTATGGATAAGGATATACTCATGAATAACAAAGCAAATATAATGGCACTGATTACGCTTCTCTCCGTTTCGAGCGTATATGCCTCGCCGGAGATCATCATTACTCCGATGGTGGGCTATACAGGCGGTGGCAGTGTCGAAGACCAGGACGGTAAAACCTATGATATGAAAGGGTCTGAAAACTACACCTTTTCGATTGAAACGCCATTTGAAAAAGGACGCATCGGCTTTTTCTATTCTAATCAAAGCTCTGAATTAGAAACACTCAACCTAAGCTCCTCCATCCAATACCTGCACTTTCAAAGTAGCATTTACTACCCAGCTTCTTCTGTGTTGTCTGGTTATTTGGGATTAGGCCTTGGTGCTTCTTACGTCGATGTAGACTGGGCAAAAGA
>NZ_JBFRSN010000157.1:0-1887 GCF_041473595.1 Vibrio sp. 10N.222.46.A1 | reverse complement strand
GTGTATTTACAATCTATAAATCATTAGTCGCTAATTCACATCACTTCTATTTAAGATGATGTAAGGAGATAGCCATGACAACTCAAACGATACCAAACGAGAAAAAAAAGGGCGGCTTCTTTGCCAACTTTAAATTTCCTTCTGCCTACACCATTCTATTTATTCTGATTGCGTTCGTCGCGCTGCTTACCTGGATTGTTCCAGCAGGCCAATACGACCGTGCAATGAATGAAGAGCTAGGCCGAGAAGTACCCGTAACCGGAACCTATCAAGCGGTAGAAGGTAACCCTCAAGGCGTGATTGATGTACTGCTAGCGCCTATTGATGGCTTCTACGACCACAATAGCTATGAAGCAGCGGCTATCGACGTTTCGCTGTTCATCTTAATCATTGGTGGCTTCTTAGGACTAGTAACCAAAACAGGTGCCATTGATGCTGGCATCGAGCGCGTTACCGCCCGCTTAGAAGGGCGAGAAGAGTTGATGATACCAATACTGATGGCACTGTTTGCCGCTGGTGGTACTGTCTACGGCATGGCGGAAGAATCACTGCCATTCTATACATTACTAGTACCAGTAATGATGGCAGCTCGCTTTGACCCTCTAGTTGCGGCTGCGACGGTATTGCTTGGCGCGGGCATTGGGGTGCTAGGCTCTACCATTAACCCATTCGCGACCGTTATTGCTGCCAACGCCTCTGGTATTCCATTTACCGACGGTATCGCGCTGCGTATTGGAATGCTGATTATTGGTTGGGGTATCTGTGTCGCCTACGTCATGCGCTACGCAAGAATGGTACAAGCCGATCCAACAACATCGATTGTTTACGACAAATACGAAGAGAACAAAGCGCACTTCCTTGGCAACGCAAGTGGTGAAAAACTGGAGTTCACCGCGACTCGCAAACTGATCCTGGCCATTTTTGGTGGCTCTTTCGCTGTCATGATTTACGGTGTATCCGTTGCTGGATGGTGGATGGCAGAGATCTCCGCGATGTTCTTAGCTGCGACTATTATTGTCGGTATTGTGTCTCGCATGAGCGAGGAAGAGTTCACAACTAGCTTCATTGACGGTGCTCGAGACCTACTGGGCGTTGCGCTTATCATAGGTATCGCACGTGGTATCGTAGTCGTAATGGACCGCGGTATGATCACCGACACTATTCTTTTCTCAGCAGAACAAATGGTGACTGGCCTTTCTTCAGTTGTCTTCATTAACGTGATGTTCTTCTTAGAAATTCTACTGTCATTCTTAGTACCTTCGACCTCTGGTCTAGCAGTGCTGACTATGCCAATCATGGCGCCATTAGCCGATTTTGCTGGCGTAGGTCGTGACCTTGTTATCACCGCTTACCAATCTGCATCTGGCTTGGTCAACTTAATCACTCCAACCTCTGCAGTGGTAATGGGCGGCTTGGCGATTGCTCGTGTCCCTTACGTGCGCTGGGTTAAATGGGTGATGCCATTAATCGGAATCTTGATGGTGTTCTGCATCGTTGTACTAAGTATTGGTGCGCTTATCTAAAACCTACACACCACCTTCTCGTTCAAAGCCGCTTTCTTAGCGGCTTTTTTGTTGCTATCGCCCTCAGAACCAGTCCCCAAAACAACCTCACGAGCTGCACACACTCTATTTAAAGCCTCTCTATAGCCAACCTCATCAGCCAACCTTAAACAATCCAAGGACACCTTCGACAAAGCGTAAATCAACATTTTAATATTGATGTTAAGGCTAATAAAAAACAATCCATTCCTCTCCATTATGTTTATAAAAATATTTAGTCATTTATTAACGTTAATTATATTTAAAGTTATTCACCTTGTAATAACCAAAGGGAAAATAAAGGCTATTTTTATAGAAAACTGGCTTAAAAAAACCAATTATAAAG
>NZ_JBFRSN010000156.1:0-3599 GCF_041473595.1 Vibrio sp. 10N.222.46.A1 | reverse complement strand
GATAAACCCTAACCTACCTCCTTTAATGATGGTGGAAAGACAGCTTTTCAAGATCATTTTAATCGGTAATGGTTTGTTAACAGGTACTTTATTAACTGGACTTATCTTCGTACAAGATATGTTTGCTCAAGGTAAAGCACATAAAGCGGTATTGTCTTTTATAGCTTGGGTTATCTATTCCATCCTTCTTTGGGGTCACTATCAGAAAGGTTGGCGTGGGCAAAAAGTCACATGGTTTGCCCTTGCGGGTGCCACCATGCTCACATTAGCTTACTTCGGTAGCCGCTTCGTTCAGGAAATAATCCTGAATTAGTCAGTATAATGAAGGCAAGGTCTCACACACCTTGCCTTTAAAATATTGAGTACGATACATTCAATTGACATCTCGACCATGTTCGGTCATAAATTAATCAAGATACAAAAAAAAGGAAAAGAATAGTTTTGGACGACATATCAACGGGTATCTTATTTGCGCTACTCGCGTGTCTCATTGTAATTTCTGGTTATTTCTCTGGTTCCGAAACGGGCATGATGTCCTTGAACCGCTACCGTTTAAAGCACTTGGCCAATACGGGTCATAAAGGTGCCAAACGCGTAGAAAAACTTCTAAGTCGCCCAGACAGATTGATTGGCCTTATTCTCATCGGCAACAATCTCGTCAATATTCTTGCATCCGCGATCGCGACTATTCTTGGTATGCGTATCTACGGAGATATCGGTGTTGCAATCGCAACCGGAGCCCTGACCCTGGTGATCCTCGTGTTTGCTGAGGTTACACCAAAAACCATTGCTTCTCTTTTCCCTGAACGAGTTTCTTACGCCAGCAGCATTCTATTAATAATACTGATGAAGGTGCTATCTCCATTGGTTATCTTGGTCAACTTTATTACCAATGGCTTCATTCGTATCTTAGGCGTTAAAGCTAACCATGATGCAACCGATCATCTAAGCTCAGAAGAACTCAGAACCGTAGTAAATGAAGCGGGTAGCCTAATACCACAGCGTCACCAAGATATGTTGGTGTCTATTCTCGATTTAGAACACGTCACCGTGAATGACATAATGGTGCCACGTAACGAGATCACCGGCATCGACATCACTGATGATTGGAAATCGATCGTGCGTCAGCTCACTCATTCACCTCATGGTCGCATCGTGTTGTACCGTGATCAGATAGATGAAGTGGTTGGCATGCTGAGGCTACGTGAAGCTTATCGCTTGATGCTCGAAAAGAACGAATTCAATAAAGAGACCCTGCTGCGTGCTGCAGATGAGATCTACTTTATTCCGGAAGCGACACCGCTTAACACCCAACTGCTTAAATTCCAACGCAACAAACAGCGTATCGGTTTGATTGTTGATGAGTATGGCGATATTAACGGTTTGGTTACCCTCGAAGATATTCTCGAAGAGATCGTGGGCGAATTTACGACTTCAATCGCACCAAGTTTATCTGAAGAGATCACACCACAAAGCGATGGTAGCTTCTTGATTGAAGGCAGCGCTAATATCCGAGATATCAACAAAGGTTTGCAGTGGGCACTGCCTACCGATGGACCAAGAACACTTAATGGTTTGATACTGGAGCATCTTGAAGATATTCCAGAGAGTCACCTGAGTGTTCAGGTTGCCAGCCATCCAATGGAAATTGTTGAGCTCGAAGAGAATCGCATCAAGCTGGTGCGTGTGTTTCCGCAGATCGTAAACGGATAGAGGCGACTCATTATATGAGAGTAACCCACTGAGTTACCAACTAAGTCCCTCTACAACAAAAGGCCCGGTTCATTGAACCGGGCCTTTTAGTATCTAGCTCTTTTTGTATCTAGCTCGCTCACTCTCTAGTGCAAAATGTATCTAGAGTGAAGCGCATTCAATGTGAACCAAAAATGATTAGTCGATTTTAAGCTCTTGAAGCATCGACTCTGGCAATGCCAGTTCATCATTTTTGTTTACTGAAATACCGGTAGCGATGATTGCATTCGCAATCTCTTTAGCTTCATCTAAGGAATGCATTGCCGCAGTACCACACTGGTATTCGTTCAACTCAGGGATCTTATTCTGGTTCTCAACTTTCAGTACGTCTTGCATAGCCGCTAACCAAGCTTCAGCCACTTGCTGCTCTGAAGGCGTACCAATCAAGCTCATATAGAAACCGGTACGACACCCCATAGGCGATATATCAATGATTTCAACCGCAGAGCCATTGAGGTGAGCACGCATGAACCCAGCGTATAGGTGCTCGAGAGTATGAATACCTCTCTCAGATAGGATATCTTTGTTTGGCGCAGTAAAACGCAGGTCAAATACCGTAATGGTATCCCCTTTTGGGGTTTGCATTGTTTTAGCAACACGAACTGCAGGTGCGTTCATGCGCGTGTGATCAACAGTAAAACTATCTAATAAAGGCATTGCTATTCTCCATGACGATTGGCTTTAAAAAAACCAACTTCGATTGTCTTCTAGTTCTTTTCGGCACTGTTTAAGTTGCCATCCATAATCTTTTGCTTGCTGTTCGACTTTGCGAGCCACCTTAATCAACGATGGTTTGCTGTTGTATGATTTGCGCTTATAGCCACCACGGCCTTCATGATAAGCCAGATATTGGTTATACGGGTCCCATAATGAGATTCCTAACTGACGGCGCGTCTCGCTGGTGTACCAACCAATGAACATTAATGCATCATCAAAATTGGTTCTCGAACCACCATTATTGGTCGCTTTTTGAAAGTCTTCCCAAGCAGGGTCTTGAGCTTGTGCATAGCCATAGGCACTACTGACTCTTCCCCACGGTATAAAGCCAAGAATATAATCTTTTGGTGGACGCGCATCATGTCGAAAGCTGCTCTCTTGTTTAACAAAAGCCATCGCGACGTTAATCGGTGTGCCCCACTCATCTTGCATATCGACCGCATCTTCATACCAAGAAGGGTGCTCTCTGAAGATGCTGCATATATTATTTTGCTGCTTAGGAGGAGGCGTCGCACATCCAACCAATAGGCTAGAGACAATACCAACAGTCACGACTGGTAACCATTTTCCACCCACATGAGTAGACTGACCTAATAAGGCTTGCTTCCTTTCCACCAAAGTCTCGCTATGCTTTTAAATATGAAAAATAGTCCGTTAAGAAACTATCAAAATCTTGAGTGCTCGCTTCTTCACTTTGCTGTTGAGCAATGACAGAGCGTTGAACTTCCGCTTCCATTAACTCAGCAGAATAAACTTTATATTGGTGTGCCTTGTGTTGTTGAGCATACGTTTTTCCTAACGCACAACCCACTTTACCCAAACCACCCAATTTCTTGGTCTCTTCTAATAACTGGCCAGAAATGGTCAACTCAGGGTTATCAATCCAGGCTTCAAGCGTATCGCACGTTTCTTGGTATGCACGACCACCTTGCTCAGCATCCATCAACTCAGCGATAACTCGAAGATCTTTGAATACATTTTTAGCCCAGTCTTGCAGAGACAGTCTTTCTCCATCACAACCAATCTTGAGCTCTAAACCAACCTGACGACCTTCTAAGATCACCTTGTTCCAGTTATCGCGCCAGCATTCAAGTTCGCAGTTATCCATCTCAGCAGAGTCTGATAACACG
>NZ_JBFRSN010000155.1:0-10689 GCF_041473595.1 Vibrio sp. 10N.222.46.A1 | reverse complement strand
TTGCTGCTGCCCTTGTTGTTGGTTTTTAATCTCAGCTAGAGCATCTTTTATCAAATCAATAGCAATCGATTCAGTCGACATTCCCATGTATTGCATATCATCATTTGACAAACCAAGCAGATCAAAACCAACTTTTTCTTTGAAAGCATCGACGTCTATTAGTAACCCTAATTGATAAAAGAGAATTTGGTTATTCGCTATATCAGCAGCTATGTTAGGTACTGGTTCTTTTATACCGATTAGCCTCGTAAAATCATCATTTAAACAGTGAGCTACTTCGTGTAATAAAACGAAAAGAACATTGTTAGCATATTTAGAACGACCCTGGGAGATGAGATCATTATCAAGTTCAATCAACTTTTGAAATAAGCCTTTGTTAATGAATATTGCATCACCTGTAGTAAAGGCCGTGTCAGTAGTCATTCTTGTAAAAACTTCATTATCATAAACGCAAAATGGTAGTCGCCTTGATAGGAGTGAATACATCTCAAAACGAGGAAAGTTAGTATTACTTGCGTAGTGCTCGTCACGGATGTGATTTACGAACTTCTGCAATATGATGTTGTATTTAGGTTCACTGCAAAGTTTGTTTGAAACCTTATAACTTGTACTCATAAATAAATCCTATTTTACATGTCGAAGTAAGCTAATGGATCATAATCATTTGATATTCGATGTGACTGAGATTCTATAGAGCTCAAAGCGCCTTGCCTTTGCGTAACAACATCAAACAAATCATACATATCAGAACTCCCTACATTTTTTAGATAAGTAGATATCTTTAAATCTGAGTCTTTGACACACAAATTGCCGAGAGGGAGGTTCGTCTCTTTCGCTGAGTTGATTAAATTTTTAAGTCGGAAGTCATTAATTGTCGTAATACTGTTTTCCAGAAGATAGGCAACTCCTGAATTTAGAGATGCCTCACTAAAAATATCATTGATAGGAGCTGAACGGCCTCCGCTAAGCTTTAAACCAAGAGCGGCTAAGTGAGGGGAGTCTTTCCCATATCGAGGGTCAATCTCATTAAGCCTATTAACTAAAGGTAAAATCATAGAGGAGGAATCTTTAAGGGAACTATAGGTGCGCTCGGCAAACTCAGACAATAAGATCTCACCGAACGTCGGTACATACACCTCTCCGCAGTCATTGGAATTGGATGCAAGAGCTATAGAACTTGGCATAACGGGGATATCACCGATTTGAAGTAAATCAAAGCTGACCTCTACAAGCTTAGATAAACATTCATTATTTTTAGGATCTTTGGCCTCCTCTATGCGCCTAGTGGCGTAATTAATGAAGTCGGTAATAGGTATACCTGCGATAAGAGGTAATTCGTCAGAATCACCACTTCGCAAAGATTTGGTCTTATCGAGTATGTTCCCTGCAAATGCCGGAGCATTGAAGTTACTAAAAAATGCAGTATTAATTTTCTTTAATCTAGCATTGGCAAATTTAGTTAATAGTTCAGGGTTATTCATACCTTTCAGCTTGAAGTCTAATAGCAATTGTTTTGGGTGATCTATGACTTTCATTACGTATATCTTCCTTGTCCCATTGTCTGTTTATAGTGTATAGTTTTTTCTAAAAATTGGAACCTTCAAAGGGATGATGTAAATGAAAAATGTGCCAATTGATGAACTTGTGTTTATCGAAAATAAACTAGGAATACCTGTACATTCCACAATCACATTGAGGGAAACGGCAGATAGTCTTTGCTGGAATTCTCTGCTGTCTACACAAGAGAAAAGACTGCAATTTCGAGCGAAGCAGATGGAGGTTAAAGGACATCAAGTCAATGTGGCTGGTTGCGGTGGAGCTCATTACATTTTTAACCCTGATGGATATTACAATGTATTTGAAATTATCAATGAATCTGTTTCTCTGTTCGCTTCCAAATTAAAATTACCGGTTGCCTATCGACCTAAAGATTGTAAAGGCCAAGAAATAGCAGTTCTTAAAGTTAATTCGACGGATTGGAACAACATCCCAAACAGCGTAGCTCAAAGCATGCTAGAAGAAATGGAGCAAAAACTAGCGGTAGCTCCCGTATCCATCGTCGTTTTCAATGACTTCCTTACTGCACCATCCATCATTAGAAGCTTTGCCGTAACTCTATTTGGAAATACCAATATTGGCGTTTTCCTTACAACAGATACAAAACTGTCTCTAGGTGAGGACGATCAGATTTCACAATTCATCTCGAATGACAGTCAACTACTTCAAAGTGCGCGAACATCTATCTTGGAACCCTCTAAAGAGAGCATTAAAAGAGTTATAAGCGAACACTCAGGGAGTGAGGTGTAATTTATGACCGGTAAATACGAAAGATATAAAGTTATTCCCGTAGCGATTATGGACATGGCCGAAAAAATCGGTATGCCTATTTCTAGGGTTTCCGAGATCAAGGAAGACGTTACTAAAGAGATACTACGAACATGGCATACAAGAGGTAGTGACAAATCTCAAGATGAAATGGTAGAGGTGGCTTGGAAGAAACTATTTGGCTTTTCATATGTAAATAAAAGTGACTTAATCAAGGGTTCTTATTTAAAGGGGCCACCTGGTCAGGGTAAAACAACAGTCTTTAAAGCTGCTCTTAAAGATATCTCTAATGCATTAGGGGTCAAACTCTATATTGATCCAGACTTACATGCTAAACCAGAAAAGAATGATATAGTTGCCGTTGTCTCGCAACTGGGTGGCGCGATTTCCCCCTCGACCATTCAAGGTGTTCCAACAACGGAGAACGGACAAACCATGTATTGTCCACCGAGTCGCATCGCAAAGATGGTGGATAAAAAATTTCGATTTCTACTACTTGATGACTTAGATAATGCTAACGATGGCGTCAAATCAGTAGCAATGCCTGTGGTTCAAGATAAGCAACTGAATGACATTAAGCTCGGTGATAGTTGCTATGTATGCGTAACCGGAAACCTCGGAGAAATCGACGGTACCAATACAGGTAGAGATTCCGCCGCTCTTTTGAATAGAGCAAAAGTTAGATTGGCTTGTGATACCTTGGGGGACTTTCTAGAGCGAGGTGATGCTCGTTTTCAGGATGAAATAGGCATGGGTTTTATTGATGAGTTTCTAATGGATAACCCCGAGTCATTTTACCCTGCAGTAGAGAAAAAATACCGAGGTCAACGTCCAACATCAAGAAAGTGGGATGACTTAATCAACGATATGAGGAATGTGCTTGAGGAACATGACCAACAAATTAAAGAGGGGATGACACCTAAGCCTATTATGCCCAAGCTATCCACACTCTTGCCCGGTCATGTTGGAAATAAAGTTGGCCAACAACTTATCGTATTTTATACCAACGCTTTAACGCTAGCTCGACCAGCAGCTATGGAATTACTTTCGAAAGGTGAACTAAGCGACTCTATGAGGGAGTCCCTACATGATTCCTTTTCTCAAGGTTTTGATTCTAAGTCAGAATCACTATCTAGGGGTTTCTTAAAGCAGGTTCAGCGTGGTGTATTTAACGAGATGAAGAAATACACTAACTTTCAGCCGGTTTCGAAAGAAGAACAAATGGAAGCGTCTAAAGCTCTATTCCAAAGTGCAGATAAAATCGCTAAAGCCGCATTTACAACGGGACTTGTCTCGGGAGGTAAGTTGAATATTATCGCAAACACTTACCACAATTTATTAGTTGATCTAGTCGACCACTCAAAGCAAGAAAACGATAATTCAGGTATGTTCGGTCGAACCAATGATAAAGGGACATACATCCCCTCCAGCTTACTAACCAACTTGCTGACTAAATCAGCCGAAAAGTACGGCAAAGATTACCCACATGGTGAAGCTCTTTTAAATGTCGGTAATGATAAGAAGACGAAGACGGCCCTAGAAAGCGCCATCATCGATCCTCTAACGTACTTAGACAACATCAAAGATATGCAAGATCAGCTAGCCAATGAAATGACCATGTAATAAAAAGGGGCTATGTCAACGGTCCCTTTTACCTACCGAAACATCTCGCCAGAAAAAAATTAACGATTTATTCAATTTATACCTAGGAAACAGTGTAGAATTCATCATTAATGAATTAGTATGAACATAGTTTTGTTAAAGCGTCCAAAGGTTTTCATGAATAAATCAATACTTTCTGACAATATAAAATCGATTTTATGCACTCTTAAACCTAATCATTCTGAAAACTACTCTTGCAAATCTGAGGCTATAGACGCATTCACAGCTACTTTCTCAATTCAAAAGCCGGGGCTTATTAAGGCGATTTCTGGAATTGCTGATGGCCGCTATTACGAAAACCTTGCCAAGAAGATACAAGCTAGGTTTGAAAAAATAGATATCCGCACAAAACCACTGTCAAAATCTGATCTTAAAAAAATAAAATGGTTAGATTTCGAAAAGATGACTCGCTCGGAGCGACATAGGTTTAATACGCAGCAAATCTTCAAACATCGTTACAAATCTAATGTCGAACATATGGCAGAGGATTTAGGGTGCTCGATTGAATTAGCTAATGAAATCCTAGATAGCGAAGATCCAAAGCAAAAAGTAATGCGTTTATTCAAAGAGCGATTGGCTCTGGAAAGCCTTACGCTCCCATTAGCAGAGAGACATCTAAAAAAAGCTACGGTAAACTTCTCTATAAACAATCAAATGTCCGAATTAGAAATTGCTGCACAACTTTCCAAATTGGATACAAAAGATATGGAAATACTCGTGGAAAAAATTCAGCGTGCAAGCACTATCATCGCTTCTGATAGCGATAAGCGAGAATACTATGAAAATTGATAAGCCATACATCCAAAAACAGATAGAAAACATTCGAACGCTCTATGACGCTGCAGACCACCAAATCTTTAGCAGTGATGCACCGAAGGAGCTAGGAATAGGAATTAACACAGAAGTAATTAAACTTATCGATAACATTCTTAGCAGTTCTCGAAATGATGCGATATTTGCAGACTTATTGGCGATATACAGCGGCGAGCTCGACTATGACCGAGCTCCAGGAAGTGCTCAACGTTCCTTTAATCACAACAATCCTACTTTTGAGGTCCTTTATGAGTTTCTATACCATACTGGTGGTCTGTTTTTAGACGTCGAAGCGAAGCCTTCAAAATTAGATGAAGATTTATGGGTAGAAATAGTTCTTTTTTGTCGTAAACCACAAGAGCGTGGATTGGAAATCAACAGACTCATCCTGAAAGAGCACTTTATCAAAGGCGTATCTCTTTCAGAACTGGCACGCCGCACTGATACTTTCCAATCGGGTTTAAAGCGAATGAGCACCGATCTAACGAAGACACTAAAAGCCATTAACTATGTAGTTAAAGGAATCAACTTAGTTTACTCGGAAGACAATAAGTAACCCCCAATTAAGTTAAGCTAGGTACCAGTAAGTTATTTAGCTTAACTCAAACTCACCCCCCATCAAATGCTTACCGCTTTAATCCTCTCGAATATATCAGCACCCTCTCTTATTGCTTTGTTAGATTGATGATAGTTAATTTATACTGTATATTTTAATTTAAACTTTTGTGAGGAATTGAATTATGTCAGAGAAGGAAACACCTGTAATAGTTGTGGTTGATGATGGGCATTTTAACGCTAAAGGCATACTGCTCTCAGATTCGTATGAGCCCGTCCACTACTTAATGCCAACTATGGTAATGAAGGGACACTCGACAGCTCAGTTCGGCGTTGATCATGCAACGCCAGTAGATTTCAATACCTTAGATGAGGACGGTAACGAGGTATACTATAACGTTGTAGAAAAAATGTCGTTTGGTATGAATGGCTATTTGGTCGATACAGGTAATGAAGATTTCCAAACAAGTGAAGCAAATCGAGTGTTAGTACACGCTATGCTTCATAAGATGGGGTTGGCAGGTAAGAAAGTAATCCTTTATGCCACCTCACCAATGCAACGCTACTTCCACCTGGGCGGCACTCTTAACGAAGGTTATATCAATAAACGCAATGAAAACTTAATGAAGCCCGTTCAGTCGAAAGATGGGAAGTCAGTAGAAGTCATCTCCACAACTCAAGTTCCAGAAGGCTTCGCCACATACCTATCTGTTCTATTGAAGCCAAATAAGAACAAGAAGAGAATGGGTGTAGACATCAGTGTTACTCAGCTTGATATCCTAATTCTGGACTTCGGCGGTCAAACTCTCGATGTTGCTGTAATTAGTAACGGTCAATTGGTAACGAACAGCAGCTACACTGAAGAAGGGATGGGGATGCTGAAAATTTACGAGCATCTAACTAGCTACCTTTCTACTTATCGAAAAAACATCTCTCGTACAGAAATGGCCGAGATCATCGAAACAGGTATTTTCTACACTGATAAAAAACGCAAAAATAAGATTGATGTAAGCGACCAAGTACAGAAAATCATCAAAGATGTGCTGAGCACTGCGATGGACAAAATCAACAGCCGTACCCCAACGCGCGAATTTGATCGAGTGCTGATTGCTGGTGGAGGAGTTTTAACCATAGAAAAAGAAATCAAACTGTATATTGATGAAGCTGAAATGGTTAGCGATCCTCTTTATGCTAATGCACTAGGTTCGTTGTTTATGGCGTATAGTGAAGTCGAATCTAAGTCTAAAAAGTCAGCGGCATAATAAAAGGTTTCACCAATGACCAAGAAAGTTCAGCGAAGATTAAGTCTATCTTTCGACAATAAATACGCGGAGCAAGTAGGGAGGCTTAACTGCGACTTAACAACAAGCACCTTAGCGAAGCTTTTCGACTTACAAGAAGACCTAGAACAATCTCTCGGATTTACTCTAGAGATTGATGAAGTCGTGACACACTTAAAGTTGATGCACTTAAGTAAAAAGCATCAGCAAGCCATTCACTACTCAATTCCAGCTGAACAGGCTTCAATACCTCAACCGCACGTTTCACCAACCATAGAGGGCCCCCAATTAGAACCAAGGAGCGATTCAGAAGGTATTGGCCAACCGGACCGTAAAGATACACGGTTGGAAGCCCCTGAATCGGATAACAAGGTAGATGATAATAGTCTGGACGACAAAAGTATGAACCTCCAAGAAACCGTCAATGAGGAAGAATTTGTAGATGCTGCAGATGTACTTGGAGTGGGTGGTCTGAAAAATATGTATAAATTTAATTAGTAAGGAAATAGCCCGTGAGACTTAAGGTATCTAAATGGGCGCTTTGCTCTCTAGCTACAATTACAGTAATTTTTAGCAATCATTGCGTCGCATTCACACCTGCCATTCAAGCTGCTTTGTTTAATAGTTCGGTAAGAGAGTTAAACATCATTCAGCAAGAGCGCTTGATTAGCTATACAGAATCTCTTTATAAGACACTAAACACCAAAGAGTCGACCTCATTGATCGGCCACCAGCAGTTAAAGGTTTCTAGCTACATGTATTTGGTTAACTACTGGTTATCGCAAAGCATTGAACAAATACTATATGAGCGAGGTGAAATAATCTCAGAAGATGCGATTATTGCTGCAGGTATTGACTCTGATGCTTACTCCATTCCACTAAAATATACGGGTCCATTAAATTTAGCTTTTAACAAAGCGAAAAGTGGAGCAAAGGAGTGCCTTACCTCGATAAACCCTACTTATAAGAAAAACTACCAAGATATCTACAACACAATTGTCGCTTTGTTTGATAGTGCCGATTCGTTAAAGATAGGTATGCCTGCGCGAGCAGCTTTACTGTATTTGAAATCACATTTCTACCTCAAGCTTCACGTACCAAATTCGACATTTACCTACGTTAATAATAAGTGCGTATCCGACATCAATGGCTTACTGACATGTGCAGATAAATGGGTAGAACGTATAAACCCTTCAAAGCAACACCTGAACTTAGTACGAAGGTATATGGAAGACGATATAAATGCGATGAAAGTTGATCGCTTAACCCGCAATCGACTCCTTAATTGCAATTTAACTATGTACCATTTTATTCAGAGTGGAGCGGTTACAGAACCATTGAATGATGGTCAGACGGTAGCAGCCTCGGAGTCACTATTTAATGATATGAGTGGTAAGCTAAAACGATACGCGTCGTCGACTACGTGGGACGCGGTATTTAAAGATAATCAATCGATAATGAATTACCTTTATAACCCAGAGGAATTTAAGAGCGATGTAACACTAGAGCCTCAAACAATAGGAAGGTCGTTATTACTCAACCAGATGAAAGCCGCAGCCATTAGACTATCTATTGTTTTGAATAAAGACTTAAAGGTAAATATCAACATTACTGAGGGTCAAAAATGAGCCTGATGCCATTTGATTCGATTTTTAATGCTAACGGAGGCGATGACCATCATAAGTCCACAGGAATAGATGACGAGAGGTGTCGTATCAATGGTTTCAACAATGCAAGAACAGGAGCGCAACGAACACAGAGTTTAGTTGGTGTACTCGTCCTCTTTAACGGTCAATCGATCAACCAAGTTAAACGATTCATAAACGCCAATAGCACCGACAAGGTGTATAAGATCATTAGTGAACTGAAGGCTAACTGGAAGTTGGATATCGATATCTCAAGTGGTGTGGTGCGCTTAAACGATCTTGGGCCAATTTTTAATGCTAACGCTGCTGGGGTGTTAGAGGTCGCCTTTCCAACAGGTAACGTCATAATAGGCAATCGGTTATACAAAGTGTGCTAACGAAACAAAAAAAATTAGTGAGCTATGGACTAACTCACTAATTTGGATGTATTTTAAAAGTATAAACCTCTATCAGAACTATTCCTTGTGAACTGCAATTCTAGTAGCACCAGGCATTCGTTACGCTCTTTCTCATCAGTAAACTCAAAGTTCTTATCTATGAATTTCTTAGCAAATTCTAATGCGACAGTCATAGGTAGAATAGACTCCGCCTCCAGAATGCTACTTAATTCACTTACACTTGAAAAGTGGTGAGAACCGGTAACAGGGTGTAATAGATTGGCGAAATACTCGATGTAAATATCGAAATCAAATAACCCTTGAGCGTGGTATTCAGTAACCATACTGGGTACCACTTCACACAATAAGTTCAACGATACCTGATTGCTCTTAGCAGCCTTTGATTTACTTTCGAGAGGAAAAGATTTCATGGTCGGCTCAAAGGGAATTGCTCTCATTACCTCAATCTGCTTAAGTGCTTTAATATAAAAGTACACTGACGACTTAATGACACCATCACAGTAGGCACCCTCACTTTCATTCTCTTTGAAGAACTCTGCAATAGGTTTAACTGCCGAGATAAAAGTGCTCAAGAGTAACTTTTCATAAGAACCCGACGGGTTTTGGTTAAATGAAAGTACTTCGCCTAAATCAAATGCAGGAGGAAGTGACTCAATTAAAGGGCTGAAGCCTTTTGGTGTTAACACGGGCCTCCCTGTAATGGAATCTTGCCCGGTCAAAAGTTTATACCCTTTCAACGGAGCTGTTTGCGCAAAGTGTTCATATGATCCGTAAGGATAGTTAACAACAAAACATCCCAAAGAATCAGTTAACTCAACGAGAGGAGCGCTAACCTCGTCGCTGAACAGCTCAGCCTCATCATTAAACCCACCTTTACTAACCATCGCGTTGATTTGCTCTTGGTTTAAGCCTTTACCTAACCAACGCGTTAAAGATTCATAGCGTGTAAGGAAGTTTGGGAATTCACTAAAGCTATTTTCTACACTCCAACCCATAGCATTTGCAAAAGAGGCTAACCCTTCATCAGTGTGTAGTTTAGCTAATGATTCAACCAATGATTTTGTAATGAAATCTAATCCAGATTTACACGATATCTCGCGTAGCCAAGTATCGTGTTGATTTATGATATTTACAGCGGCAATCAATGATTTCTGCTGTAACTTACGCTTGCTATCACCAAAACCATTAGCGGTGTTAATACTAAGCTTATCAATTTCAATGTTGATATCAGAAGTGTTGATTTTCATTATCTATCCTCCTTATTAGCTGGTGTTACTTCAAAAGATTCCGAAAGCTTCATATTTAAACGCTTGTTGAAAATTGCAGCTAACGGATTCATTGGTAAGTTTTTAGGAACATGAGCGCGTCGGTCAATCATTAACTTATTGAAGGCAGGGAAATGACCTTCATTAAGAATAATGTTGCAATACGAACGCATCTGAAGACTATTACCGGTATTGCCATCAATCTTGTAAGTGTCATCAAGGTCGACCCCAAGTATTTCTAGGATTTCATATAACTCATGCCCTAAGACATAAGATTCTGAAATGTTAAATTTCTTTGCATAGCCATTTAATTCAGGGAAGTATTTATTTAGGTCCAATACCGCCTTAACATCAGGCATGTTCACATTGTTAATTGAACGAGTTGCACGCTTTACGATACATTCCTTTGCGGTCAGCATATCCGTCAGTCGGATAGATACACCCTTGATTAATGATGGATTCATACGTAGAGATAGAGCCAAAGTGTAACCAACAATATACAAGATTGGGTATACCTCAGAGAACTGTAGCAGGGCTAACTTATCCTCTCGATTAAGAGTCCCCGAAAAATCATGCTTGATAAGAGAAAAACATCGAGAAACATACTTAAACTCAGAATCCCCCAATTGACTCTTTAGCACGTCTAACGGATTGAAGATTCCTGCTCTTAAGGCACTGTTATCTTCATTTATGGTTGTACGGAAGTTGCCCAAATGTATATCTATGTGTGAATGCAAAAAGGAAT
>NZ_JBFRSN010000154.1:0-3184 GCF_041473595.1 Vibrio sp. 10N.222.46.A1 | reverse complement strand
GGAAAGCCCTTGGTGGTTGGCCTCTTGTTGACGAAGAATAAAAATAGAGTCGGTAAACGTTCACTCGTATTGCCTTCATAAAAAACACAACATCCCGAGAATAATATGAATCCTGTTGTAATTTCAGTTTGCATCATGCTTGTTTTAGCTTTGATGCGCGTAAACGTTGTCGTGGCTCTCACGTTCAGCGCAATTATCGGTGGCGTAGCCTCTGGTATGAGTGTGAACGATGCTGTAGCAGCGTTCGAAAGTGGATTAGGTGGCGGTGCAACTATCGCACTTAGCTACGCAATGCTTGGTACCTTTGCTGTTGCTATCTCTCGTTCTGGTATCACAGATCTACTTGCTCAAAGCGTCATTAAGCGCATTCACGGCAAAGAGAACAGTGCAGCATCGACCGGTCTAAAATACGGCATCCTTGCGTCTTTGATCTTAGTGACCATGTCTTCACAAAACGTGATTCCTGTACATATCGCTTTCATTCCAATCTTAATCCCACCTCTATTAGGCGTATTCGCAAAAATGAACCTAGACCGTCGTTTGGTTGCGTGTGTACTTACTTTTGGCCTGATTACTCCGTATATG
Organism: Vibrio sp. 10N.222.46.A1; assembly: GCF_041473595.1. Classification (NCBI taxonomy): domain Bacteria; kingdom Pseudomonadati; phylum Pseudomonadota; class Gammaproteobacteria; order Vibrionales; family Vibrionaceae; genus Vibrio; species Vibrio sp. 10N.222.46.A1. The sequence goes on along the minus strand of NZ_JBFRSN010000154.1, from coordinate 2,599 downwards.
GTTCTACCTATCGGTTTTGGTGGCATCTTCCTAAACAACATCCTGCTTAAAAACCTTCACGACAACGGTCTTGAAAACGTAGTAGCAAGCCAAGTACCAATGGCGATGTTGTTACCGGCTGCAGGCATGATCTTTGGTCTTCTTACGGCAGTATTCTTTACTTACCGTAAGCCTCGCCAATACAAAGAAACGTCTCATACTGTTGTTTCAACCGAAGTGAAAGAGATCAACAAGAAGCACATCCTAGTGGCTGCTGCGGGTATTGTTGCTGCACTAACGGTTCAACTATCGACAGGTTCTATGATCATCGGTGCTTTGGCTGGTTTCATGGTATTCACCTTCGGTGGTGTAATCGCTTGGAAAGAGACACACGATGTCTTCACTAAGGGCGTTCACATGATGGCAATGATCGGTTTCATCATGATTGCAGCGGCAGGTTTTGCAGCAGTAATGAAGCAAACCGGTGGCGTTGAATCTTTGGTTGAAGCGCTTTCAACAAGCATTGGTGACAACAAGCCTCTAGCAGCACTGCTTATGCTCATCGTTGGTCTATTGGTAACCATGGGTATCGGTTCTTCGTTCTCTACGATTCCAATCCTTGCAACTATCTACGTTCCACTAGCAGCAGCATTTGGTTTCTCTCCTATGGCAACGATCGCTCTAGTAGGTACAGCTGCAGCGCTTGGTGATGCTGGCTCTCCAGCTTCTGACTCAACCTTAGGTCCAACATCGGGTCTTAATGCTGATGGTCAACACGAGCACGTATGGGAAACCGTAGTACCGACGTTCCTACACTACAACATCCCACTGATCGTATTCGGTTGGATTGCAGCCATGGTTCTGTAATTAGGTTCTGTAGTTAAAGAATCCTACGCTCACTTTTATAAAGACCGCCTCGTGCGGTCTTTTTTGTATATAGTATCTTTCCCCTTTTATTTCTAACTTTAGAAACACGCTAACCTTCTGAACCAACATCACTCCCTATACATTATTCCGTACGTATTGATGTGCAACTTGTGGCTATTCATTGAATTCATTCCTACACTTAAGTGTTTAATAAATAAGCCGCTAATTCATAGACGACAAAGTGGCAAGGCTCAATACGTCAGAAGGCTACTATATGGATATACTCGCCCGATCGCGCTACCTCATCGTTGATGACAGCAGCGTCATTCAAAGTGCTACCCGCGCACTACTTATCAAGTTAGGCGTGCCTAACAACAATGTGATTAGCGCATCCAATGCACAAAACGCGATTGAGGCTTGTCGCGCACATCGATTCGACATCTTATTAATTGACCACGATTTAGGCTCAGGAAGCAATGGCTTGCAGTTGCTTGAGTTCTTGCAGCAAAAAGAATTAATCCGGCCACAAACGATCGTCTTTATCGTCACAGGCAATGACAGCCAAGATACCTTCTTTGGTTATGCTAACTTAGAACCTGATGGTTATTTGATTAAGCCAATACGTGCAGATGACATCATAAAAAGAGTCACATCCGCACTCTCTCGGCAGCAATACTTTTCGACATTAGAGCAGGCCTTTTTAAAGAATGACCTCAATGCGGTAAAGCCACTCTTTGGCAAAGCCCCTGATCCGTCGACACTGAAAGATGCCATTATTTATATGGCGAATATTCTGATAAAAAACCAACAACTCGATGACGCACAAGCCATGTTGAATGGGCTATTGCAGCTCCATGATTACCTGCCCGCTAAAGTTAAGCTCATTGAAATACATATCCTCAAGCAACACTATCACGACGCACTCCGTCAAATCGATGGCCTAATAGAAAGCAACCCTCGCAATATCAAACTTCAGCAACTTAAGGTCAAGATCTGTCTCAATACCAGTAATTTCGAATCAGCGAGCGAACTGATTGACCAAGTACTCACCGTGAACAGCAGTAATATTGAGTTAACCAACACCATGGTCTGGCTGCAGTTGCTAGATAAAAATGTCACACAAGCGACCCAACATCTCAAATCTCTCGCACAACTCATTCCTCACTCAATTTGGGATTCTACAGGTAAGCGAGCACTCATCTTATGGGCGGATAGTTTGGCGCTCACCCACGAAGAACTAACACTTTGGAAACCTGAAGCGACTTGGCAGAGGCTTTCTCACTCTGAAAAGTCTTACGCATTGAGCAAGCCGCTTCTAAAGCTTTGTCGTACCTTACAACTGATTCAACTCGATCAACATGAGGTTGCGACAGAGTGCATTGAGAGTATTTCGATAAACGAGTTTTCAGGCAATGATGTCGACGCGTTCTTCTTGTTGGCGCTGTGTTATCAAGCCTTAGGATTACAAGACAAAGTCGTTCAAATAAAGCGCCAAATTGACGTTCATTTAAAAGCGGATCACACGAACCTTGCTCTACTTCAACGTATGGCATTGCAGCAAGCTGATAATTTTTCACTCCCCACACTAACTAAAGCCCCTTTGGCTGCCGTTAGTTAAGCATGGCGATACTCTAAAATCAGCAAGCAAACGACAGGATGTCTTTATGCAAAACAGCGCTTCAAAAACGAAAACGTGGTGTGTCGCCTTTTTATTGAGTTGTCTTTCACTGTTGATGTGGCCACTGCTCACCTT
>NZ_JBFRSN010000153.1:0-867 GCF_041473595.1 Vibrio sp. 10N.222.46.A1 | reverse complement strand
AGCGGCAATGCCGTTACCACCAATTCACGGCCTTCTTGTAGCACAGGGCTGTATGCCCCTTTAGCTTGAAGTACGTTCGCAATCATATTGCGGTGCGTTAGAATTGCGCCCTTCGCTACACCCGTTGTACCACCTGTGTACTGTAGGAATGCGATGTCATCACCCGCCATAAACGGCTTCACATATTGAAGACGACGGCCTTTGTAAAGTGCCTTTCTGAATGAAATGGCACCCGGTAGATCGTACTTAGGCACCATACCTTTTACGTATTTCACTACGAAGTCGACAATCGTACCTTTCGCTCGTGGCAACATTTGCCCAAGGCTAGTGAGTACAACGTGTTTAACCGGAGTTTTATCAACGACTTTCTCTAGTGTGCTCGCAAAGTTAGAAACGATAACAATCGCCTTTGCGCCAGAGTCATTCAGTTGGTGTTCAAGTTCGCGAGGCGTGTACAGTGGGTTGACGTTCACAGCAATCATACCTGCACGCAGTACACCAAACAGTGCAATTGGGTATTGCAGCAAGTTTGGCATCATCAGCGCGACACGATCGCCTTTCTTCAGTTTTAGATCATTCTGCAAGTAAGCAGCAAAAGCACGACTGCGCTCTTCAAGCTTACGGAATGTCATAATCGATCCCATGTTCTCGAATGCAGGTTGGTCGGCGAACTTCTGTACCGACTGTTCAAACATTTCAATGAGAGATTGGTACTGATCTGGGTTGATCGTTTCTGGTACGTCACTTGGATAACGTGAAAGCCAAGGTTTATCCACGATGTTACTCCTCGTTTATCAGCTGACGACTGCTTCGCCGCTTTTTATCATTGCGGTATTACAGCACAGCTTTAGTGCATGAGCACTAAAA
>NZ_JBFRSN010000152.1:0-4887 GCF_041473595.1 Vibrio sp. 10N.222.46.A1 | reverse complement strand
ACATTGGCAAAGGCGATACTCACATTGAAGATGGGGTGTGGTTAGGCATGCGAGCGATGGTGATGCCCGGTGTGACGATTGGCGAAGGCGCTGTGGTTGCAGCGAACAGTGTTGTGACAAAAGACGTCGCTCCCTACAGCATTGTCGGTGGTTCTCCAGCTAAAGTCGTCAAATACCGCTTTGATGAGTCCGTTATTGACGAACTCATTTCATTCAAAATATACGAGTGGCCAGAAGAGAAGTTTGAAGCGTTGAGGAAGCATTTATGTAACTCAGACTTTTCAAAGTTAAAGCAGGCGATAACGGATTACGACAATTGTTTGTAAGGAGCGCTTGTAACGAGCATTTGTAAGGTGCGTTTTTAAGGTACGGGTATAGCCACAGATTTGTGTAGAAAGATCTGTGTCATATTTATATTGAAAAACACGTTAAATCAGTCCGTTACCTTGCAATACTCAACATGGTGTACCAATCTTATTTCATAAGCATGGATAAGGATTGTGTATGCCCGCAAGTTCAATGAAAAACAAAGGGGTGGTGGGGAAAGTCCTACTGCCTTCTTTACTCATAAATCTTCTCTCTCTCGCCGTTCCGTTAACGGTTTTACAAATTTACGATCGTATTTTACCTAACCAAAGTTACGGTACTGCCACTTTGTTGTTGGCGGGTGCAGCGTTGGCTGTTGCCATGGAAGCATTGATCCGGTTTGTGCGTACTTGGCTTTTGTCAGCCGCGGCCAGCAATACCGAGAAAGCGACCTATCAAACCTTGGTTGAAAGAGTAACAACGGCTTCATCAGGACATCTTCGCCACATTGGTGTTGGCGGCGTGGAAGAGGGGCTGGGCTCAGTATCAAAAGTCAAAGATTGGTATTCCGGTGGTGTGATTGCAGGCTTTATTGATTTGCCTTTTGCCTTGATCTTCTTGGGCTTGGTGGCTTACATCGGCGGTGAGCTGGTGGCGATACCTTTGGCAGTTTGGCTGATTACTCTTGGAATCGTTTGGTTATCTTCTATTCGTGTTAAAAGCTTGAGTGAAGAGGCTTCCCAAGATGAGCAGGAGCGAAAAGCGTTTTTGATTTTGCTAAGCCAAACCATTCAGGGAATCAAACGCCAGGCCGTTGAGTCTCGAATCTTTAATCAGTTTAAATCCCTCAATAATGTTCGCTCTCAGTCTAAAGCGAGAGAAGAAGAACAGAACGCTTTCGCCCAAGAATGTATTCAGCTTGCTGCACTAGCTACGTCAGTTTTACTGGTGATCACGGGCAGCTTATGGGTGTTGGATGGCCAGTTAACCACAGGTGGATTGGCGGCATGTTCTATCTTATCGGGCAGAGCGGTTGCACCTTTAAGTGCTTTAGTGGGAGTTCGAATCAAGCTTAATTCAATACACAGTGCCAATCAGGCAATAGAAAAATTGAGTGACTTGTCACTATCGGAATCTTCAGATTCTGAGCAAGCTGAGAACCACTTATCTGACTTTGAGGTGTTGGAAATCAAGCAAGCGACCGTTGAAAGATACGGTGAACTCGCTCATGCGGATGTCACATTGAATAAAGGTGAATTGGTATTGTTAGAGAGTGAGGATCGCCACACCAACAGTCATTTATTGTCGTCGATTGCAGGTATTGATGATCTAAAAGCGGGGGAGTGCTTCATTAATGGAGCTGCAGTTTCAATCGCATCCGTAACCAATATTGCGGCCTACTGTGGCGTTAAAGGGCAGTTGGTGTCGGGTACTATTCTCGACAACTTGTGTGGCTTTGACCCTGAGAAAACACAAAGCGCCAGTGACTATGCAAAGCGTTTGGGTTTAATCAAGGAAATCACTCGATTACCCGATGGACTAGAGACACAAATTGGCCATACGAGTGCGTCTCTGCTGAGTATGGGTAACGTGAAAATGCTCAATATCGCGACTCAACTGGCAAGTGATAAGCCCATTATCATGTTAGAAAGGCCAGATTCCTCGCTTGATTTAGATGCCCTTGGAAACCTAGCGAAGGTGTTGGAAGAAGAAGTGGCGGCAGGACGGACGATACTGATGGTGAGCTACCATTCTAAACTTCGCGAATTGGCCAATCGAATCATTACAGTGGAAAGTCGAGCTATTACGGTCGACAGCGAGAGCAATCAGGAGGCCGTCGTATGAATCGTTTAGATATTGGTAACCCTTCAGGTACGAACAACCGTGCAGATACCAGCGGTCGACAAGAGGTGATGAATCATTTAGAAACCGAGAGCCTTTCCGTTCTTAAGCAATTGGAAGTTAATGCTAATATCCAGTTGTTCGCACATCAATGGGTCGATGAAAATGGCATTGAATCAATCGACGATATGTTTGCCTTGTTCGACAGGCTTGCACTGCCTTATCGCTTGGTTGCCAACCTAGATGAAGTTGGTGAACATAAATTGGTCTTACTGGTACTTGGTGAACATGAGCTGGTCTCTGGTCATTTAGAATCCAAGCAATTTGTTGCCTTTAATGCCAATGACGACATTACCGATGTCCCTCAGTTTTGTATTGTTATCGAAGGTCCACCACTAGAGAAGGCTTCTCCTGATTGGGTTGGCGAACGACTACATGCGTTTCGCCCCATTATTCCTAAATTGCTGCTAGTCAGCTTTATCACTAACTTATTTGCGCTTGCTGTTCCCTTCATCACGATGTCGATTTATGACCATGTGATTGGTGGTGATGCAGGGCATGAGTTGCAAGGTATCGCCATTGGCGCGGCGTTGTTGTTTGTGATGATGGGTTGGTTGAGAACATTACGTAGCCGAGTGTTTGCTTCAGTTTCCAACCGAGTAAGTCGTGAGATTTCTCAATCCCTCGTGCAGCGTCTGCTTCGTAATAGCTATGCTCAAAATCAGCAAACAGCTTCTTCTAGTCAGCAAAACCAAGTGATGTTGTCAGAGCGTATTTCAGGTGTGCTATCGGGGCCATTAGGAAATGCGTTATTTGACCTACCATTCATTCTTATTTTTGTACTTGCGATAGGTGTTTTAGGCGGGTGGTTGGTACTGGTTCCAGTCGTCTCTTTAATCCTTTATTACTTGCTAGCAAAACGCTCGATACGCTCTAGCAGCAAGCGCTCTATGCAATCGACAGTGGCAGGTACGAATCGTCAAAACATGACTAATGAGCTGTCATCCAAGCTTGCCTTTATTCGCAGTGCTGGGTTCTCAGAGCACTGGATTCAACGTTTCAAAAAAGCCAATCTTCTTGCTTCAACAGTGACCTTTAATCAATCGGTTCTCCAGAGCCGGTACACCTCGATTTACTATTTTATTGGTGTGGGATCGACACTCGCCGTGATGGGGTTAGGTATAGGACTTATTTTTGAACAAGTGATGACCCCTGGTGGTTTGATTGCTTCAATGATGTTGATATCTAAGGTGACTGGCCCAGCTCAGGTGTTGGCAAACAGTGCGATGCGTTTTAATAGCTTTAATCAATCCAAGCTGCAAGTGAACCGTATTTTGTCTCAGCCGTCTGAGCGTGAATTCAGTTACCAGCATCACCCGTTACCCGTGGTAGCGCCTAACTTGAAATTAGACCAAGTGACGCTGCGCTATCCCAAACAGAGTCGCCCGGCCTTGAATGGTGTGAGTTTTGATATTGAAGCCGGTGAAATTGTCGCGATTACCGGCCCTTCTGGGAGCGGTAAATCAACATTAATTGAAGTGCTGTCTGGCTTGCAGCCTATCCAAAACGGTATGGTCGAGCTTGAAGGCGTTAACCTCGTTCAATATGATCCGCAGCTTTATCGCCACTGGTGTTTCATTCGAGCCGCATATCCTGATTTGCTTACGCTGAGTATTCGAGAGTGGCTAAACGACGGTCACAAAGTCGAAGATAAGAAAATGATATCTGCAATTGAAATGGTGGGCGGAAAGCGTTGGTTCGAGACATTATCAGGTGGGCTCGATACTTCCATCAGCAGTATTCAGCCGGACAGCCTTTTTGACATGTTGTCTGGCAGCGTCGCGCAGATCCTCATTGATGCAAAAGCGCTGGTTTATGACTACCCAATGTTCTTAATGGATAATCCTGTGCCTGATGCTCACCCAAATGCTAAACGTATATTTGGTGAGTTTGTGCAGTCGAAAAAAGGAAAAGCAACGGTGATTTACACGTCCCACGATCCGGATTTAATCAAGCTTGCCGATAAAGTGGTGGTATTAAATGAAGGTGCAGTGGTTTATGCCGGTCCATTAGAGCCGGAGCAGTCTTTGAAGCAGGAACAGCCTTCAGAGCCTCAAGCTTCTCAAGAACCGCAGTTATCTGAGCAACCGTTATCTCAAGAGCTACAGCCGTCAACTCAAGAGGCGTCTGCTCAACAAAATGCAGCCCAACAAGAACAATCAAAGTCTAAGCAAGGAGTCGCTAATGACTAAACAATCTATCGAGAAGGGCAAGCGCTACGGTGAACTTGTTGAATCACAAAATACGGCTCGTACATTGGCGCTGGCCACATGGTCGGTTGCCTTATGTGTTATTGCTTTTGCCACTTGGTCTGTAGTCACTCAAGTTGATGAAATCGCCAAAGCCAAAGGTGCTGTGATTCCAGAAGGCGAGAAGCAAGTATTACAAAGCGCGATTGGCGGTAAGTTAAAGCAAATTCTCGTTAAAGAAGGGCAGTTGGTTGAGAAAGGCCAGCCGCTTGTTGAGTTTGATGCCACTTTCCAGCGTACCGCCCTTGAAGAGCTAAAGTCCCAACAAGTGACGCTTCTAGCCAGTGTGGAACGTATGAATGCGCTGCTTGAGCAACGTGAGCCTAACCTTGCTGAGTTTGAGGTCGATTACCCAGAGATCGTCAGCCAACAAAAAGCGCAGCTGAACGCGCAAAAAGCCCTCTACTTCCAAAAGCGTGTGGTGCTTGAG
>NZ_JBFRSN010000151.1:0-5485 GCF_041473595.1 Vibrio sp. 10N.222.46.A1 | reverse complement strand
GGGTGACATTGGGGAGTAATTTAAATGGTAATTTAATTACAACTAACCAAAGTGTAAATTATCTAGACTTGGGTATGACGTAAAATTTACGTAAGCGGTATGTTGATAGCATTTTCGCATCTACCACTTACATAATTATATTGTGCTTGGGGAATTTAATTGCTTTAGTAAGTAACCCCCTTAGAGTCGAGTTATCTACTAGACAAAAATCGCATTTCGACTTCATCGGGTGGGATAGGTTTGCTGAACAGAAATCCCTGTAAATATTGATATCCGCAACTGGTTAAGAAAGCTTTTTGTGTTTCAGTTTCGACCCCTTCCGCAACCACCATAAGCCCCAATTTTTCACAGATAGCATAGGTGGCTTGGACAATCGCTTCGCTCCCTTTATAGGTGCCATGGACGAAGCTTTTATCTAGCTTAACGGTACTAATTGGCAAGTCATGCAACATAGAGAGAGAAGAGTAGCCAGTGCCGAAGTCGTCAAGGTGTAGCTCAACGCCTAACGCTGAAATATCGTCTAATGCTTGTCTGACTTCACCGTGTTTGAAGATCATTGAGGATTCAGTGATCTCAAGGGCGATACTTTTAGGTTGTATGTTGTAGAAGTTGAGCATTGCCGATAGTTGCTCTGCAAAAGTAGTGTGCATCTGAATACACGAGATATTGATGCTCATTACCAATTCATCATCAAATTTTCGGTGCCATATCGACAGTTGCTTAAGTGCAGAGTTAAGGACCCACTTTCCGAGTGGAACAATCTGTCCAGTTTCTTCCGCTAGGCTAATAAACTCATCAGGCTTGATGTTGCCAAGATCTTTATCCGACCATCTTAGTAAGGCTTCAAACCCTTTAACTTTATTGCTATTGGTGTCCATTATCGGTTGGTAATGAAGATTGAGGTCATCACCTTCTAGTGCCAGAGTTAACCTATGGCGTATCTCTACTTGCCGATGCAGAATCTGCGCTAAATTTGGAGTAAAAGTTTGGAAGCGGTTCCGACCATTGGCTTTGGCAACATGCATCGCCATTCCGGCCTGCTTTAACAATGACTCTTTATCCGTGGCATTATCTGGAAAATGAGCAGAACCTATGCTGCAACCTACAGATAAGGTGCCAATTCCTTTTATTTGGAAGCTTTTGTTCAAAGAATCGATAATGCGAGAGCAGAGTAACGGGATATTTTGATTTTTTCGGGCGTGAGCAATCACGATGAACTCATCACCACCAAAGCGACCGATTGTGCATGTTTCGTCGAGGATCTGTTTAAGACGCTTGCCAACTTTTTTGAGTAGTTGGTCACCAACACTATGCCCATAAGTGTCATTCACCAACTTAAAGCCATCAAGGTCCACAAACATCAATTCAAAGGGCGAGCGACAGGCAATACTCGATTCGAGCCTTTTGGTGATCCCGCGGCGGTTGTAGAGCTCAGTGAGACAGTCGTGCTCTGCGTTATATCGAGCTTTAATCAAATTTTCTTTTTGTTTGGTGGTACAGGTTAGGTTTAATAGCAGTTCACTTTTGTCAAACAACCACTTTCCATGAACATCAAAGTGGTGGGTTTTATTTTCAATTTTACAGCTGACTTCCTCCAAAATGTCTCGACCTTTGCGAGCTGAAAATAACCATTGGTCTGCAACTTCTTCGCTTGAAACAAAATCGGATAGGCGACTAAACGGCGAGCCGTAGTTTTTAGAAAAAGCGGAGTTTGCACTCACTACGCTTCCCACTTTGTTGAATAAAAGAGAGAGGTTGGAACCATCAGAGTATGTGAGATCGCGTTTTAAGCTCTCTTCTTCTGCGATGACTTGCGCTAGCATCCCTGTTCGGCCATCGGGTAATGGGATTCCAGAGAAAAGACATAGTGCGCGTTTAGATATGTATTTTGGGGTGAAGTTCCACCAAGTCTTTACACTTTGATTTCGCTGAAATTGTCTCTGATATTCTTCAAGCGTTGCTTCGATCGCTTTTGACATTTCAACACCAAAATCGCGTGAGGTCAGTTCAAATAGAGATTCAGACTCCCAAAGAGGGAGGGCACTGCTGTTTGCCCAGGTTATTCGCTTATTATCAATGTCATATATCCAGATAGGACACTTTAGATGTTCGAAAGGTTGGTAGCTGGTCATCATAATAAATTCGGGGAACTCATACTTTAATCGATTTATGCAGACAGATGTCGTGCTTTGGCAGTGCGTCTATCAAATTGAACTCTGATCTTTAACAGCCGTGAAGGAGCTATGTGTTCAAGAAAAATCAGGCGCTAAAGATAAATTAGCGACAAAATAGCGTTTAAAGATTCAGTGAACGGATAATTTTGGTTACTTTTCCTTTCGGGGTGCTTTCAATCGCATAGCCTTTATTGTCCCCAAAAATTTCCCCGTTGATGAAGTTCCAACCTGTTGATGTCTTGACGATTTCTTTCGGGAAGCGATCGTCAAACATTGAATGATTTGTGTATACCGTCTCAATTGCTTCAAATAATAATTGGGCTTGATCTTGGTTAGTGACGATGAAGTCTTCTTTCAGGCACATTGTTAATTCTGGAAGGGGTTGAGTAGTGAAAGGTTCAGTCATCGCGCCGACTACCCCATTATGTGAATAAAAGCGATATGAACCAGAGCTGCTTTCGTTGCCATCTGGAGATTTAATGCTTGGGGTTGTTAGGTAGAAATTACAGTTGAAGACCATCTTTTGGATAATACTATTTTGTGGTGTGACTTGAATATCTATCCAAGAGCTTACTTGTGCTTTGATTTGATTCATCACCTCATGTTTATTAGGAGCAGCGGTGACTCGTGTTGCCAACAAAGCGGTTATGGTCAGTAACATTAAAAGCGATTTGTTCATCTTTAAGTGGCCTTGTGACAAAGTGACTTTTGTTTAATCAGTAAGTCACCGTTGTTTATTATTTGAGTTAATGATTAGCCGAATAAATGTTACTTGAAGAAGACTTTACTTGATAGAGGGGGAGAGAGCTTGATAATGGAACATGCTATTTGATTGGTTAAGTAATCGTTTTCTTCAATTTTTTAGAATACGAACGCGGTTTTAAAATCTGTCATTTTGTTGATTTGAAGTGTTACTAACTATTGTGTTATTAATGTTTAGCAAGTTTATTTGAATGAGTTTTGTAAATTCCTTTAATGTAAGTGTGCGTAAGAAGGTAAGCAAACGTAAGCATTTAAGCGTTTGGATTTTCCGTTTTTGACGGGAAATCAATCAATAAATGAGCGTTTTTGTTGCTGAACGATGGTTTGTAAACGTGTATGTACAAAAGTGATTAATATGTTTTGCGTACGGTAAGTTAGTGACTTCAATAACAATATTGATGATATATGAACAGTATATATACTGCCCTCGCTTTTAATAAATGCTGGTGATAGAAATGTCGAAAACCAAAGTGCTGATTGTCGAAGATGACCAGGCGATAGCGCGTTTAACTACGCTTTACCTCGAAGCTGAAGGCTACAATGTTAGCGTTGTCCATGAAGGGGATTTGGCCATTGAAGCGATCCGCAGTATTGAACCCGATCTCGTTCTGTTGGACTTGATGCTTCCAGGAATGAGCGGCGCACAGATTTGCCGACAGGCTCGCGAATTTTATAATGGGATTATCTTAGTATTGACTGCCTCTGCTGATGAAATGAGTGAGGTTAGTTTGTTTAAGTTTGGCGCGGATGATTACGTTGCAAAACCTATTCGTGGTCATGCATTATTGGCACGAATTGAAGCACTATTGCGTCGCGCAGCCCCTGTTGTTGCTGAGCCTGACACGACCGCTGAAACCCCAGGTGAAATTGTGATCAACAGTACAGCTCAAAGTGCCACTCTGTACGGACAGAACCTAAAGCTCACCTCTGCCGAGTTTGAAATTCTAAATCTTCTTGTTAATAACATTTGTCAGGTCGTTACTCGAGATCAATGTTGCCAGCTATTTAGAGGTATTGATTATGCCTTTAACGACCGCTCTATTGATATGCGTGTTTCAGGGTTGCGCCGGAAGCTGCGTATGCATGCAAAAGATAAGCAGTTGATCCGTACGGTTCGTAACAAGGGGTATATGCTGGTTGTATAAGTCTATCGCGGTGAAACTTCGATCTGTTTCTATGTTTACTCGTTTGTACCTTGGAATTGTGGCAGGGATGTCGGCAACGATCTTTTTGTTTTGGAACCTTGGTGAAGGGCACATGCGGCGTACCCAGATCGAAATATTCCTTAATGATGGCATCTACTTTTCTGAGCAGTATGTTCGTCAACACAACCGAGAAAACTCGCTATATAAAGAACTCGACAGAACAGGCTACCAGCAATTTTATATTTTCAATTTACGCCTGTTGGAGAATTGGTCGGGAGAGGCTCCGTGTCAACGATGCGAGTTATTTACCACCTTGAATGGTGTACCGGTATACCTAAGTGAAAATAATCTCTATTCGGCAGTATTTCAGCTACCAAATTCTAGGTTTAGCTTTGCGTTCAGTGAGGTAGGCGATTTCTTCTCACCTGAAATTGAGTGGTATGAAGATTCAGAAAGAAACTTTCTTATTGGGCTTTTGTTGGCCGTTATCTTCGCTATTGGCGCAAGTGTTTACTTACCTGTTAGGCGTTTTCAAGAAAGAATAGAGTTACTTGTTGAGAAACAGAAGCAGTTTGGTAAGGGGAAGCTGAGTACTCGCTCTGACGTAGATGATATACACCCAGTGTCTGAGCTAGCCAAAAGTTTTAACTTCATGGCTGAGGAGATTGAGAGCAAAGTAAAACAAAGTCATATATTTGCTCAAGCGATTCCACATGAAGTCCGCACACCGCTAAGCCGTATTCAATTGGCGACGGATCTCTTAAGGCGGGAAGCACCAGAGCATCATCAGGTTTTTTTCGATGATATTGATACCTACATCGGGGATATCAACGACCTCACGTCAGAAATTATCATGCTGTCGAAATTGAATGTCATGGATAACTCTTTCTTCGAGCTTGTTAAAGTGAAAGCTGATCTTCGCGAGTATTGTTTAGATAGAATCCGTTACTCGGAGTTAGACAATGTTATTTTTGAGTCCAAAGTAAAGCTAGAGTGCAAAATTAAGTGTGATTGCTCGATGGCGCGTTTGGTTTTTGATAACGTGATTAAGAACGCTGGGAATTACACACAAGACAAAGTCTGGGTAACTCTGGACGAGAACTCAGAAAATTGGCTGGTTCTGATTGAAGACAATGGCTCTGGGATACCTGAGGACAGGCGTGAAGAAGTATTCCTTCCGTTTTCTCGCTTAGATTCTAGCAGAGCATCAGCAACTGGTGGGTTAGGGTTAGGTCTAGCGATAGCGATTTCAGCGGCTAAAAAGCTTTCTTGGGACATTCGGATCTGCGATAGCAATCGCGGTGGTGCCAAGTTCTGTATCTTAATCCCAAAGATCACGTAAATGATTTTAGTAAGAGACCAATTAGACTCTTAAAAATGAAAGCCACGGTTTAATATCGTGGC
>NZ_JBFRSN010000150.1:0-403 GCF_041473595.1 Vibrio sp. 10N.222.46.A1 | reverse complement strand
CGCAGAAAGTATGCGTAAAATATACGTTTAAAAAATGATTTAATATATAACGGCGTAAATTCAAAGATAACTTTTTTAACTTCTAAACTGCTTTCTTCATCATCATATTTTGCGTCCATTGATATATCTTGAACAACAGCTCTAATCGTACCCAAACGAAATAGCATATCACTTTCGAAAAAATATCTTTGGCTAATTTTATTTAATGGTAGTTCTAAAAGAGCTGAACGATGGATAGCAGTGTAGCCATTAGTTGGATCCATTACCTTCCAATAACCGCTAGACACTTTATTGACAAATGATAATATTGCATTCCCCAACTTTCTTATTGTAGGCATAAGAATAAGAGACTCAATTCTATTAAATCTATTTCCTTTTGTGTAATCTGCATGCCCTTGTATTA
>NZ_JBFRSN010000149.1:0-2331 GCF_041473595.1 Vibrio sp. 10N.222.46.A1 | reverse complement strand
GTATAGAACAGATCCATGTTCTGGTTAAGTGCATAAACCATCAATCCAACAGTTGCACTGATACCAAAAAAGATCGCTAAGATAATGCCTAGCCTCTTTTTGCGTCTTGGGTTCATAGAGTGTTCTCCATATTTTTTGCTGCATCAATACGAGCTTGACGGTCAATCTTAGCTTGTACTTCATTTAATAATTGCTTACCACGACGAACGCTTACGACCAGTAAAATGATCATCGCGAGGAATGTGATTCCAAATGCACTCCATACATATGAGGCGTAGCCACCCATGGCAAAGAAATCACTCAGAGATTCAAAATACATAATTACCTACCCTACTACGCTTTATTAGCCGCTAGCTTGCGAACCCATGGACGGTGACTCTCTTTACTGATGATTTCGTTTCTAAAACGAACCATAGTCACAGCACCAAAGAAAAAGGCAAAACCGAAGATGTTAAGAAGAAGCGGCCATAGCATGTCACTTGAAATAGAAGGCTTATCAAACTTAGTAATTGTTGCGCCTTGGTGGAGTGTGTTCCACCACTCTACTGAAAAGTGAATGATAGGTAGGTTGATGACACCAACGATGGCCAAAATACCGGCTGCTTTTGCTGCGGTTTTTTGGTCGTCAAACGCATGGTGCAGTGCAATAACACCTAAATATAGGAATAGAAGAATCAGCTCTGAGGTTAAACGTGCATCCCAAACCCACCAAGCACCCCACATTGGTTTACCCCAAACAGCGCCAGTTAGTAACGCAATAAAGGTAAATACAGCACCGATAGGCGCCATAGCCAACGCAGCCATGTCTGACAGCCTTACCTGCCATACCAAACCGATAAAGGCGGCAATTGCCATCGACATGTATACACCCATAGACCAAATTGCAGACGGAACATGGATATAGATAATTCGGAAGCTATCGCCTTGCTGGTAATCAGAAGGGGCAAATGCAAGCCCCCATACAGTACCGGCGGATAGACACAATAGCGCTAGGATCGAAAACCATGGCAGAAGTTTACCAGCAAGCTGATAAGAGGTTTCTGCTTTGGCGTAGGGATGGAGCCATTTCCACATGTTGTAATCTCACTCTTACTTCATATTGCTTACAGCTATCACAGCTATAATTATTATAATTTATTTGACTTACAGCTTCTTTCAGTGACTCTAGGAGTTTGAAGGCTTTAAATCGTTCACTTTGAACATGCAAAGTGCTAGTGAGTGCGTAGTTAATCTTAACCAGGTAATTAACTAGTTAACACTCACTCTCAGTGCTGCACTGATGGCAAATGGGGTGAGCGTCATCGCGCCCATTAACATTGCCCCTAACACCGCTAATTGTCCGTTATACGCAACGCCTAACGCTGCGGCATCAATCGCTGATGTAGCAAATATAAGAATTGGGATATACAACGGCAAAATAAGCAGACTTAACAGCACACCACCTTTTTGTAACCCAACCGTTAAAGCCACACCAATCGCACCAATAAAGCTTAATGCAGGCGTACCGACCGATAACGTTAAGACTACCGATAACCAAGTATCGAAATCCAAGGACAGCAGCACCGCCAACAACGGACTGATCAATATTAATGGTAACCCTGTCAATAACCAGTGCGCTATGACCTTGGACAAGACTACCAACTGCAACGGGATGGGCATCAACATCATCTGCTCAAGCGCGCCATCTTGAAAATCATCACGAAACAAACGCTCTAAAGAGAGCAATGCAGAAAGCAAAGCCGCTACCCAAACAATACCTGCAGCAATACGTGCAAGTAGGTTTGGCTCAGGGCCGATACTCAATGGGAAAAGGGTGATGACAATAATAAAAAACCACAGAGGGTTAAAGATATCGGCTTGGCGACGAAATGCGATCAATAGCTCACGTCGGATGATCGTTGTCATTGAAGAGATCATATTACTCACCCAACTTTATTTTTCTTAGTTTCGGGCTATCAGCAAACATATCTTGGTGTGTGGTTAATAACACAATGCCACCGTTATCTGCATGCTGAGAAAAAAGAGACTCCAAAACCTTAACACCCTGCTTGTCTATTGCAGTCAGCGGTTCGTCTAGAATCCATAACATTTGCTTACTCAACCAAAGACGAGCCAATGCCACACGGCGCTGTTGCCCCGCTGAAAGTTGCCCTGCTGGTACGTCTTCTCTACCAGCAAGCCCCACTTGAGCCAATGCATTGTAAAGTTCTTCCTTACTCGTTCCACTGCTGTGAATCGATTGATAGAAGCTCAGATTTTCATAGGCACTGAGCTCGCGTTTCACGCCAGTTTGGTGACCAAGAAAAAGCAAATTTTGGTGATACATATCTC
>NZ_JBFRSN010000148.1:0-22938 GCF_041473595.1 Vibrio sp. 10N.222.46.A1 | reverse complement strand
GTAGCGACCATCGATAAACGAGGCTAGACCATGAGTAACACTGGTGTTGTCACCCAAACAAATGATGATGACGAGGTTTCGAGACGCCATTGGATCGCCCTTTTTGGCGGCTTAATCGGCGCGTTTATGGCGATCTTGGATATTCAGATCACCAACTCGTCTCTCAAAGACATTCAAGGTGCGCTGTCTGCCACCTTGGATGAAAGCTCGTGGATCTCTACGTCTTACCTAGTCGCAGAGATGATCGCTATCCCACTCAGTGGTTGGCTTTCTAAAGCGTTCGGTAAACGCCGTTATATCACGTGGACGACGGCCATCTTCACCATTTCATCTTTGCTGTGTTCATTCTCTTGGAATATGACCTCAATGATCGTGTTCCGAGCGATGCAAGGTTTTAGTGGTGGCGCTTTAATCCCGCTTGCTTTCTCGCTAGTGATTCAGCTTTTGCCTGTCAACAAGCGTGCCGTGGGTATGGCATTGTTCGGCGTAACGGCGACGTTTGCTCCGTCTATTGGCCCAACGTTTGGTGGCTGGTTAACAGAGAACTTCTCGTGGCACTATATTTTCTACATCAATATTCCGCCCGCTCTACTCGTGATCACCATGATCCGATATGGCTTAGACGATGAAAAGCTCGACCTTGGCACGCTGAAAAAAGCGGACTGGTTTGGTATCGCGACCATGGCGTTAGGGCTCGGTTGTTTGGAAGTCGTGCTAGAGGAAGGTAACCGTGAAGAGTGGTTCAGTTCGAGCTTCATCATAGGCTTGAGTATTGTGTCTGCAGTGAGCTTAGTTTACTTCGTGATAAACGAACTCCAACACAAAAAGCCATTGGTGAATTTGCGGCTATTGCGGGATGGGCAATTTGCTATGTCTTGTATCGCCTATTTGATTCTAGGGATGGCATTGCTCGGCTCTATCTATGTGCTGCCAATGTATCTCACTCAAATTCAGCAATACAATGCGATGGAGATTGGTGAAGTCTTGATGTGGATGGGTTTCCCACAGTTGTTGATATTCCCAATCGTTCCTAAGCTGACGCAAATCATTAAGCCTAAGTACTTAGTGACCTTTGGTTTCGCGATGTTTGGCTTCAGTTGTTACGTGAATACACATATGACGATTGATTTTGGTGGCCAACAGTTGATCTTGTCCATGGTTCTGCGCGCTATCGGTAGCCCGTTTATTATGGTTCCGCTGTCTTTGGTTGCGATGAAAAACATCAGCAAAATGGACACGCCTGACGCTTCGACCTTAACCAACGTAATGCGAAACCTAGGGGGTGCTTTTAGTATCGCGATTATTGCTACGTTGTTAGATAACAAAACGCGCGAGCATTTGGCGCATATCAAAGAGTCGCTGCCTTCAGTTAGCCAATTGGGTTGGCAAACGCTCAAAGATCAACAAGCGTTCTTTATTCAATCAGGAAGTGATGCCGCAACGGCGATGCAACAAGCGCAAGCTAGCCTACTTGGCACAATGCAACGTGACGCTGCCATTATGGCTTACAACGATGTGTTCTTAATGATGACGGCGTTCTTGGCTCTAGCTGCAGTATTGATTCTAAATATGCGTGATTAGCGCTAGAGTTTTGTTTAATAAAGCTTCAAGAAAAGAACAACATTTCGAATAAAAACTCGAACAATAAAACAGAGAGGTTAGCTTACCGGCTTGCCTCTTTTTTATTTCTAAAACACGTATAACCCAACGAAAATCAGGTAAAAGTAACCTGCGTTTGAAGTCTTTCATAAATGTTATCGAATACTCCTTAATTACCAATAGTTTATTGAGTGTTTGTCTGTGATATTGGCACCTTGACAATGTGCAACTTGACACCTAAATTAAAAATAACATTTGGTATTGAGGAAAATGGATTTGACCTTACCACCTGACCTACGAGTTTTAATTGTCGACGACTCCAAGAGTGCAACTATTCTTATAAAGCAGCAACTCTCGAGCTTGGGCATTGCACATGATTGCATCTTTATTGCGACCGACTATCGACAAGCAATTAAAGCGGTCGAGACTCACTCTTTTCATGTACTCCTCATCGATTACCACCTAGAGCAATTCTTCACGGGCTTTGAACTTTTGGGTATTCTGTATCGAAATAGGCTCATCGACCATACGGTTGCGACAATTTTACTCTCTGGAGATATGCGTCAAGAAACGGTATTAACTGCCCTGTCAGGCGAGGCACACCATTTCGTTTCTAAACCGATTCATACTCAGAGGTTAGGTAAAAAGATCCAAAGTGCTGTGTCCATCTCGAAGAAGCTGACACAACTGAACGAGTTATATCCGATCACCAGTCAGGATAAATTGGCTCAAGCATTAGCGGTCTCGCCTAATGGCACTAGCGTTCAATTCGAAGCGACACTGATTGAACATTTAATTTCAGGTAAGAATTGGCAATTGCTCTCTAGCGTCATTAACAACTCGAAAACCAACATGCACCCGACAAAACTGGTTGCTGAAGCTCTGATTCTCGACAGTTTAGGCAAACAGGATCTAGCCATAGATAAGCTCCACAACTTTCTGATCGCGCAGCCACTCTCATTGAGCGTCATTGATTGCTTAAGCTGTATCTACGAAAAACATAAGATGCTGCTTCCTGCTCTGAAATTAGCGATTCGTGCATTTGAGATGACACCAAGTATCAGCCATCGTGCAATCAGGGCGATTGACTTGGCTGAGAACGCAGACAACACACGTATGATCATAAAGTTAGGTGAGATGTATGCGACCCATATTTCAGCTGCTGACATTGATGTCATTCACTCCATTTGTGCGCACTTTAATTCGTTAAAAGCGACTTATCAGCGCGAGACGCAACTAAAGTACAAACGTATTTTGCTTGAGCACGCCAACCAATTCACCGAATTAGTAAACCTGAAACTTCCGGTAAAACAACAGCAGCAGGTTTTAGCCAGCCTTGCCCTGTTTCAGAGCAGTATCTTGCTGATCGAAAATAGCCCTCAGGTTGCCCACAAAAAAGTGATTAGAGCTTCAACGCTGTTAGCGAATAATTTCCACAGCCAACCAACTTACTTGCTCGCTCAACTATTACCACTGCTCGTCCATTTTGGGGAGTACTCTCTTTATCACTTAGCAGTGGAATGTCTAAAATCTCGTGGAGAAGCAGTAAACCACAAACTTGAGTCCAAAAATGTCGACCCTTCAACTTGTATAAACATTGAAAACTTTGGGTCAATACAGGAATTAAAAGACTATATTCACAGTTACCCATATTCAGTTGCCGCCAAACTTGACTATATATATGCCGTTCATAAAGCTCATATAGATGAAAAACTTAGCGACGACTATTTAAGAGAAATTTTACAGTTAGAACTTCCTCCAAAATGGAATCAATGGATTAGTGATTCATTAAGATCTGGTTTTTCGAGTAAGCCGCCTAGCCCATTTTCAACATACAGCCAACAGGAGTCTATATGCTAGATATCGATGCCTTAAATGCCTACTTAGATAATGACAGAGAAATAATCTTCGCTGTATTGTCTGTGTATCAAGAAGACCATGGCAATTCATTAGAAGAGATACAAGAACTGGTACAGCAACAAGATTGGGGCAAGCTTCATTTTATCGTACATACATTAAAAGGCATATTAGCCAGCTTCGGCGAAGAAACAGCTACAGCGGCCTTAGAAAGAGTCGAGCAAAACACATCCAATAAACTAGCACCTCAAACGGATGACCTTTCGGTTATCTACAGCGAAGTAAAAATCATCAATCAACAAATCGATGATGTGCTCAGCACTTATTAGTCGATAGAACTAAGAGTTACGTGGTGAAACTTAGTAGCCAAAGGAGTTGAGGTATTTGGAAACATTGAACCTCGACTCTTGTCATTTTCTCTCTCAATGATATAGCTAATCCACGCCTATAAATTCATGGTATTTATCTAGATAAGCTCAAACATAGCAACACTTTATAGACCTCCTACATACATGTCTTGAACAAAAAACCGTCACACTCGATGGGATGCAAAATAGTTAAATATTTGTAGATTTTTTTGTGACATAAACATACGAAATTGCATTTTATTTATTGGTAAAGAAGAAACTGTTACCTACACTTAAATGAAACCAAGTGTTATTCACCTGGTGACATAATAATAAAATAAATAAAACGTTCAGTCGGCTAGATAAGGACAAGGAAATGAACAATGACAATTTTGCTGCGTTTCAGGGGCTCACGAATGAAACTCCCATTAAAGAATCATTTTCAACTGCTACAGAACCTTATGCTCACTATCTAAAGGATATCGTGGGCATTGATCTGTTATCGCGTGAAGATGAATTGTATTACGCAAAGTTGAATCGTGCGGGTGACAAACATGCACGTGACATCATGATCGAATCGAATCTACGCCTCGTTGTAAAAATCGCAAAAAGTTATCTAAAACGCAAAGGCAACAACTTCACACTGCTCGACCTTATCGAAGAAGGGAATATTGGCTTAATCAAGGCCATCGATAAGTACGATCCAGAACCCGGCTATCGTTTTTCCACTTATGCTGTGTGGTGGATTCGCGAAAATATTGAAGCGGCCTTAATGAATAAAGGTCGTACCGTTCGCTTACCTGCTCATGTGTGTAAAGAAATTAATAGCCTTGCATCAAAGAAGCTCGATGTAAGCAAAAAAATGCGCAAAGAAATCTCGATCTCAGAATTATCGAATAGCTCAGGCGTAAAAGCTGAACGTGTCGATCAACTGGTTGCGTTAAGCGGGTTTATTGACGTAACAACGACGGTTGGTATCAGCCACGCACCACTTGTACTTGAACAGTGCGAAAGTGAATACATCCCCGATCCTCAACAAGACTGTGAAGACCAATCATTTACACATGCGCTAGAGCAGATCATAAACACACTGCCACCTAAATTGCAGAAGGTTCTTATTCACCGTTTTGGTTTCTTCGACAACAAGGTGAAAACACTGTCTGAGGTTGGACAAATGTTGGATGTGAATGTCTCTAATGAGCGAGTTAGACAGATGCAGAAAGAAGCGGTCGAGAGGATTCAAAAACGACTGAAATTTGATGGTTGGGTCTAAGTCGCACCTGTATAGAATTAGGTGAAAATAACGGTCAGTAAAAACTGTAACGTTAAGTAAAGAAAGAACCTTAAGGGTGAGCCTCAAAGCTTGCCCTTTTTGTTTGCCTACTTTCTTAGCAAACTTGAGTCATCATAAGCGCTCAAAACAAGCAATCATAGTCAGCGAACCCAGGCTGCGTTTAATCACCTTAACGAAGTGGCTCTTTCGCTGCGTAGAATGAGGTAATTAACATAGGTGGTTTCAAGGCAATCTTGTTCCCACAAAGATAGGATACGCTTAGTGGCAAAGTAATAGTCTTTGTTCCTCAATAACATGCCAACCGTGCGGCTAAGTTTCTCAAATCGAACTTGGTCGCTTGCCGCAATGTAATCGTCATCACTTTGAATAATGGGAGCCAAACCATCGGCAAACCAATTATTTAGAATTTCTCGCATCTCCAATTCAGACTCAGGAACATCCACACTCGACAACTCACGATGTTGAGGTGGTGGTACGATGTATTTCGACGCTTGTGGCGAACTGACATATCGATACATGTCGTCCCTCCTTTTAATTAACTCTTCTAATAATTAAGGACATTTTTATCTGTTCTCAAGTTTATTTAGCGAGACAAAAACAAATAAAAAAGCCACGCAAAGGCGACGCTGCATGGCTTTAACGAGGGCAACATCACGCTGCCCTGCCTACTTGTCGGTTTAGACTAAATGTCGGTTCAGACTAAAACCAAGCCCTCTCGATTAAATCGAGCTTTGGTCGAAGTCGTTGCCTTGATCGGTTCCAGTTTGAGAATCTGAATCGAAGCTTCCAGAGTCGTCCGTGAAGTCAACACCTTGATCTTGACCACCAGAACTTGTCCAATCGCTACCGCCGGATTCCATACCCGCCATGTCTGGTTGCTGCTCTTGAGTAGAACCTTGCATGGTGTATTGATCATCGACTTCAACGTCCACAGAGCCGCTTGCACCGTCTATTGAGCTACCCAATTCGTCATAACCTTGGAATTGGATCTCGCTAGTACCTTCGTAACCCTCAGGAAGTTCAACCGATACAGACTGCTCTAAGTTGCCGCTGATTGTGAAACTACCATCACCGTTATCCAATGCGTTACTCACAGTAGATCCCTCAGGTAAGCCCGACATTTCAGCATAATCAACCGATTCGTTACCACTCACCTCATCTGGAATCGAGATAGAGATAGTATCGCCCGGAGCCGCCGTTACATCAGCCACGCTGTCTTCAATTTCAGCATCCTGAGCTTGGTCATCAGCTTGTAGTGCGACTTCCACTTGCTGCTCTTCCGTTGCTTGAGCGGCTTGTGCTTGTGGTTCATCACTCTGTGCTGAGTCATCGGCTACTTGGATACTTAAGCTATGGCTCGACACCTCACCACCATCGTTAACGTCGACATTCATCGCTAAGTTGCCGTCAAAGTCTTCGTTTGGCCAGTAAGTCCACTCACCTTCGCCAGATTCAGCAAAGAAGCCTGCATCGTTCGCGTCTGCAACATCAACAACTTGTGCAGAATCGCTCACGCCTAACTCATCCACCAGCTGTGACTCGGTGATAGTTAGTGAACCATCATCAGCTAAGTCATAACCTTCACTCGCCGCTGCTTCATCGCCACCTTGAATATCCACATTGAAGAAGCTTTCGATGCGATTTTCGCCATCAGTCGCTATAAACCCAACTTGAACATCGCCGGTGTAGTCTTCAGCAGGTGTGAATTGATAGTTACCTTGGTTATCGCTCTCAATTACGCCTTGACCTTCCATCAAGCTCACTGACTCAATGCTCAAGCTATCGCCTTCTGCATCGGTCAGGTTCGCTAACATGTCTTCATCAGTGAACGACAAGGTTGCATCCGCCGCGATTTCCGTCGTCGTGATGCTGTTAACTTCTGGTGCTGCATTCTCTTGCGAGTCGCCTTCTTTCACGACTACGCCAGTTTGCTCATCATGAAGCACGCCATCTTTATCAACTACGTAAGCAATGTCTGCTTCGCCAGTGAAGCCTGGTGCTGGTGTGAACGTCCAAGTGCCATCGCCATTATCGACAATCTCACCTTGGCTGCGGTCAGCAAGATGAACCAGTTTCACTTCATCGTCGCTGTCAGCATCCACATTCTCAGCTAATCCGATTAGGTCATCAGCGGTTAGGATGATGGAATCACCCGCCACGGTTTCGAAGTCACCAGAATCGATGCCATCTTCAAACGCTTCTGGCTCATCTCCGTAATCAACCGTTGTTGCGCTTACGGTTACGAAGAACTCACCATGGAAGTCTTCAGGCGGCGTCATTTGAATGTTTGAGATATCCCAGTCGAACAGGTCGATGTATTGACCCGGCTCAGTGATCATCACGGTATTCACACCATCGGTTACCTCGAATCCAACAGGGAAACCTGTCATCACTAGGTTACTTAGCGTTTCTGAATCATCGACTAGTCCAACGTTCAGTCCCAAGTGACCCGTTTCATCTTCACCGAACACTAATGGACCGTCATGGTCAGTTGAAATAACCGCGCCATCTGCGACAGGACGTACGTACACTGGAACATCGAGAACCGTTTCGAATTCACCATCACTCACGACAACTTGTAGGTCAGAGACGCCTGCAAAGTCGCCTGTTGGTGTGAATGTCCAAGTACCATCACCGTTGTCTGTTACTTCACCACCATCTTCACCGTCTGCGGTAATAATGCGTGAAACAACAAGGTCAGCGGTATCAATGTCACCGAACAGGTTCATCAAGTCGCCAGCATCGAAGGTGAACGCGCCATCTTCGTTTGTGGTCATCATTGCGTTACCGACGTTAAACGGTGCGTCGTTAACAGGAATGACATCCACATTCAGCGACCCATCAACCACTTCTTCACCATCAGTTGCCTGATAACCCAGTTCTACTAAGCCATTGAAGTCTTGCGTAGTCACTAAGTGATACATGCCGTCTGGTTGCTGAGTTAAGGTTGCATTGGCTGGAGCACGAACCGTGATGCTTTCGATGCTGATCTCATCACCATCAAGGTCTGTGACTTGATCCGCGATGTAAGCCGGGTCAATCACCATGACTACATCTTCTTCGCCTTGCATCTCAATCATTGGTGCTTCAGGTGCATCGTTCACTGGCGTGACATCGATGTTGCCGTCGACTGAGATTGTCTCTTGGCCATCGCTAACGTTAAACGTCATTGGCACATCGCCATTGAAGTTTTCGTTTGGTGTAAATGACCAAGTACCATCTTCGTTGTCTAGCAACTCACCTAAGCTAGGGTCGATTTGTAGACCCGAAGCTGACAGCTCATCTGCGGTGTTATCGATGTCGGTAGCTTGAGCTAACAACATGTCTTGTGTGATAAGGATGGTGCTGTCTTCGGCTGTGGTTAGTTTCACATCCTCAGATTCAGGTCCATCGTTCACAGCCAGAACTTCGATTCCTGCCGTTGTTGTTGCAGTTGCACCGTCATCGTCGGTTACAACCACATCTAGGCTGATATCACCATTAAAGTTCTCGTTTGGCGTGAAGGTCACAGACCCATTATCGTTTTGAACCAAGGTGCCGTCAGAGCCTGAGTAAGTCACGCTTTCAAGCGACACTTCACCATCAACGTCAGAGCTATTAGCAATCAACTGCTCAGGGCTAATAGTAATCGTGCCATCTTCGTTCATTTGGTAAGACGTAGAACCCGCTACCGGCGCATCGTTAACATCCGTTACCGTCACACCAATATTGGCATCGACTGTCTCAGTGCCATCAGACACTGTGAAGCCAAGGTTTACATCGCCATTGAAGTTCTCGTTTGGAGCAAAGCTGTAAGTGCCATCACCGTTGTCAGTGAACACACCCTCTGCGCCCGTGTAAGACACATCCGTGATAGATAGGTCATCACCATCAATATCCGCAGCGCCTGCTAATAGGTCAGCGTCAGTGAAGGTTAACGTACCATCTTCCTCAACGGTAAAGCTCTGGTCAGCAGCCGTTGGTAAGTCGTTCACTGGGTTAACGGTTAGGTCGACGCCAGCTTGGACTGTCTCGATACCGTCTGAAACATCGAAGCTTAGGTCTATGTCGCCGTTGAAGTCAGCATCCGGAGTGATAGTAAATGAACCATCATCGTTCGCTGTTACGGTCGCATTGTCACCTGCAGATAGGTTGCTTGCGGTCAGTGCATCACCATCAACATCGGATGCGTTAGCCAGCAACTGCTCTTGAGATAGCGTAATTGAACCATCTTCATCAACCGAGTAAGCCACGTTTCCGGCCACTGGTGCGTCATTAACAGCAATGACTTCAATACCAGCGGTAGTCTGAGCCGTCGCACCGTCGTCATCAATAACCGTCACATCAAGGTTGATGTCGCCGTTAAAGTTTTCGTTTGGTGCGAACGTTACCGAACCATCTTCATTTTGAACCAAGATACCGTCTGCACCTGAGTAACTCACGCTATCAAGCGACACTTCACCGTCCACATCGGAGCTATTAGCAATCAACTGCTCAGGGCTCAATGTGATAGTGCCATCTTCGTTCATTTGGTAAGACGTTGTGCCTGCCACTGGTGCATCGTTAACGTCTGTTACCGTTACGTCGATATTTGCATCAACCGTCTCTGTACCGTCAGATACTGAGAAGTCCAGACTTACTTCACCGTTGAAGTTTTCGTTTGGAGCAAAGGTGTAAGTGCCATCGCCATTGTCGGTAAACACACCCTCTGCGCCAGTGTAAGACACATCAGCAACTGAAAGCTCATCACCATCAATATCAGAAGCACCCGCTAGCAGTTGCTCGTCTGTAAAGGTAAGTGAACCATCTTCTTCAATGGTGTAAGCGACATCTTCTACAACCGCGATGTCATTTACTGGATTCACAGTAAGCTCGGCCGTTGCCACAACCGTTTCAGTACCATCAGAAAGGTCGAAGCTTAGATCAATGTCGCCATTAAAGTCGGCATCCGGTGTGATAGTAAATGAACCATCATCGTTTGCCGTAACGGTCGCGTTATCACCTACGGTTAGGTTCGCCGCGGTAAGATCATCGCCGTCCACATCCGATGCTTGAGCAAGTAGCTGCTCTTGGCTTAACGTGATTGAACCATCTTCATCCACTGAATAAGCCAAGTCACTTGACACTGGCGCGTCGTTAACCGCGATAACTTCAATACCCGCAGTGGTTTCAGCCGTTGCACCCTCTTCATCAGCAACGGTGACATCTAGGCTGACATTGCCGTTAAAGTTTTCATTTGGTGCGAAGCTGTAAGTACCATCACCATTGTCAGTAAAGATACCGTCTGCGCCTGAGTAGGAAACGTCGCTAACGGATACATCACCTTCAATGTCTGAGCTGTTCGCAAGAAGCTGTGCTTCAGAGACGGTAATCACGTTATCTTCGTCAACGCTGTAGGTCGTTGAACCTGCAACCGGCAAGTCATTAACAGCAATGACGTCGATACCTGCGGTTGTTTCAGCGGTTGCGCCATCTTCATCCATAACAGAGACATCAAGACTGATGTCACCGTTAAAGTTTTCGTTTGGCGAGAAGGTGTAAGTACCATCACCATTATCAGTGAACACACCATCTGTGCCGCTGTAGCTGACATCGCTAACAAACACTTCCCCTTCAACATCTGAGCTGTTCGCCAGAAGTTGCGCATCGCTTAGGGTAATGCTGCCATCTTCTTCAACAGTGTAAGCGGTAGTTCCGGCAACCGGTACGTCATTAATTGGCACAACTTGAACATCAATATTCGCCGATACAACATCCGTACCATCACTAACATCGTAAGTTAGGTCGACACTGCCATTGAAGTTCTCGTTTGGAGCAAAGGTGTAAGTACCATCGCCGTTATCCGTAAACACACCTTCGGTGCCTTCGTAGTTAACAGATTCAACAGAAAGGTCGTCGCCATCGATATCCGTTGCACCAGCGAGTAACTGCTCATCAGTGAAGGTTAATGAGCCATCTTCATTGATGGTGTAGTCATGGTCGTAAATAACCGAAAGGTCATTAACTGCTGTTACGGTAACGTCAAGTTCCGCAGGTGTAACCCCTCCGTTGCCATCGTCCACGTTGTAGCTAATGGAGAATTCACCGTTGAAGTTCTCTTCCGGAGTAATGGTGTAAGTGCCGTCACCATTATCAGTGATAAGAGCGTTCTCAATTGAAACATCTCCAACACTTGGTTCATTACCACCCGTCTCACCAGAATCATCACCTTCATCGCCGGTTAGCAATTCAGAGATATCAATGCTGTTTTCATTCGCGAGCGCTTCTTCTGCCGTTGGCAAGTCGAATGCATTTTGAGTGCCTACGTCTTGGCTTGGAACAATAACGCCGTTCACGATATCGAATACATGCCAGTGGTCACCCGATGGGTTTTCAGATAAGTCCGGACTAAAGGTTTCAACCAATGTATCGCCAACAAACACCTGAACCTGTACATCTTCAACACCATCCACATCCCAACTTCTGCTGGTGTAGTTGTGTACTGAATAGTGCATATCAGCATCTTGATAATTTGGAATAGTGATGGTTTCAGGACCACCACCATTCGTGTCATCTACATCTTGCTGAACGACATTACCTTCACCCAAATCATGGCTCATGTCGCGATAGTAAATATGGTCTAGCTCGTTGCCATTTTCTGTATCGTAGAGCCATAGATGGTTGTCCATATCACGTGGGCTTTCACCCCATGTGACCACGATACGCATATCGGTTTCTTCAAGTACTTCAGATATTGCAGTTACGCCACCGTTGGTATCTTCACCAGCTGGAACTAGGAAGCTGCTAGTAATAGAGCCTTCTTGTTCAATAGTAACGGTACCTTGGTCAACAACAGGACCGCTCACAGAGTAGTTACCGGATTGATCCGTCACCGCCGTGTAAGAATGACCTACGTTGTCGGTTAGCGTGACATCCGCACCTGCGATTGGATTGCCAGTTTCAGCATCCAACACAGTACCGGTAACGGTCGTTTCATCGCCTTGCTCTCCGATAATTGCGGTCATGTCATCGTCTTCAATGTCAGTCGCGAATTGTAGGAGCTCTTCTTGAGTAATGGTGTATGAACCGTCTTCTTCAATGGTTATCGCCACATCAGCAGAAACAATTGGCGCGTCGTTCACTGGGTCAACGGTCAAGCCTAAGTTAGCGGCAATTGGTGTGTCGCCATCGCTGATGCTGTAGGCAACATCGATGTAGCCATTGAAGTTTTCGCTTGGAGTGATTGAGAACGTGCCATCGCCGTTATCGACAATCGTTGCATCGTCACCCACTAAGGTTAAGTCGGAAGCGACAAGGTCATCGCCCTCAATATCAGCGGCATTCGCAAGTAACTGCTCCTGCGTGATAGTGATGACATTATCTTCATCAACGTTCGCATAAACATCGTCGTTAGTTGGCAGGTCATTAACAGGGTTTACCGTCAGATCGGCGTTCGCCACAATCGACTCAGTGCCGTCCGAAATATCAAAGCTTAGGTCGATATCGCCATTGAAGTTCGCATCTGGCGTTACCGTAAAGGTGCCATCGCCATTATCAACAACGGTTGCATTATCACCTGCGCTTAAGTTGCTTGCGGTTAGGTCATCGCCATCCACATCAGATGCTTGAGATAGCAACTGCTCTTGAGTCAGAGTAATGGAACCATCTTCATCAATGCTGTATGCCAAGTCACCCGATACTGGTGGATCGTTAATTGGAAGAACATCAATGCTTGCCGTCGTGGCCGTCGTTGCACCATCCTCATCGGTCACCACCACATCGAGGCTAACATCGCCGTCGAAGTTTGCGTTCGGTGCAAAGCTGAATGTTCCATCGCCATTGTCAGTAAAGATGCCGTCAGCGCCTGTGTAGTTCACGCTATCAATCGCTACTTCACCTTCAATATCAGAAGAGTTCGCCAACAGTTGCTCTGCACTGATGGTGATAATTTCATCTTCGTTCACTGAGTAGCTGGTAGAACCTGCGATTGGCGGATCGTTCACCTCAAGTACGGTAATTCCAGCTGTGGCCGCTTCTGTTGCTCCTTCTTCATCGGTAACAACAACCGCTAAGCTCACATCACCATTGAAGTTCTCGTTTGGTGAGAAGGTGTAAGTGCCGTCACCGTTGTCTTCGAACACACCGTCACTGCCAGTGTAAGCCACGCTATCAATCGCAACCTCACCTTCAATGTCTGAAGAGTTGGCTAATAGCTGTTCGTTACTGATCGTGATTGAGTTGTCTTCATGCACAGTGTAAGACGTACCACCCGCCACTGGTGGATCGTTCTCTGGCGTCACACTCACATCAATGTTGGCTTGAACCGTATCTGTGCCATCTGACACATCAAAGCTGAAGTTCACATCACCATTGAAGTTCTCGTTTGGCGCAAAGCTGTAGCTTCCGTCGCCATTATCAGTAAGAACACCATCAGCACCCGTGTATGTCACACCTTCTACCGTCAGGTCATCACCTTCAACATCCGTTGCACCTGTTAACAGGTCAGCGTCAGTGAAGTTAAGAACCCCATCTTCACCAATAGTGAATGCTTGGTCTTGTGGCTCTGGCGCGTCATTGACTGGTGTTACCGTCAAGTCTAGGCCAGCAGCGACCATCTCTTCCCCATCGGTGACATCGTAACTAAATTCGATATTACCGTTGAAGTTTTCACTCGGTGTAATGGTGAAACTGCCATCGTCGTTCATTTGAACGGTCGCATTTTCATCATTGGTGGTTAGGTTGATTGCGGATAGATCATCACCATTAATGTCGACAGCGTGCTCTAGCAACTGTTCTTGAGTTAGCGTGATGCTGTTATCTTCGGCTGTAACGGCACTGATATCACCATCAACTTCTGGAGCATCGTTCGCTGGAGAGATATGAATCGTCACATCTTGCGTTGCCGTTGCGGTGGTGCCCGTATCAACATCAGTCGATGTCGCATTCACGGTTAGAACCACATCACCATTGAAGTCACCTGAAGGGATAAACTCTAGCCCTTCTAGCTCACCTGGTTGCAATGACCATGTGCCATCACCATTATCGGTACCTGCAGAAAGCGAACTTCCCTCTGGTACATCTTCAATCAAGATAGCGAGATTTTCTGAACCATCGGTATCGGTTAGCGCCGCATCAATATCCAGTGGTACTGGCGTATCTTCGGTACCAATAATTTGGTAATCCGCATCAGACACTGTGATTTCAATGTTATCGATGCCAAACGACTCATCACTCACACCTTGGTTCAAAGTTGAACCGAAGCCAAGTTCAAGTTGGCCATCTTCAACTGGTACCGTTAGGTTTATTTGGTGCGCTTGGTCATTCCAACCACTGAAACCCTCACCTTGCGATACGCCGTGAACGACTTCACCCACTTCATTGCCAGCTGAATCGTACAACGTTGTCGTGCCATCTTGAGTTTGGAACGCCGAGTTGTCTAACGAAGTAAGCTCTTCGCCGCCGACAAAGATTTGGAATGACTCACCATCCCAAGAATCAATTTCATAGAAGCTAAACGAAATATTAACTTCGCTCACATCACTTGGAATGTCGTAAGTTTTGCTGACTGCTTCATCGCCACCAGTGCCACCAATACGACCTAGCATGTCTCCTGATTCGAAGCCTTGTGAGCTTTCAGTGCCTGTATTCCAGCCGTTCGAGCCAGACTCGAAGTTGTCTGAAGCAATCACCAAGTCAGACGCAATAGACAGCTCTGGCATATCAACCACAGATTGAACATCAATCATCGCTTCTGCTGGTACTATCGCTGTGCCGTCATTCACATCGAAGGTCACATTCACATTACCATCGAAGTTTTCATTCGGTGCGAATGTGTAAGTACCGTCGCCGTTATCAACCAAAGTACCGCTATCTGAAGCCACATTTTCAACCGATAGGTTATCGCCATCAATGTCGCCCGCATTTTGCAGCAGTTGCTCTTCTGTGAAGGTAAAGCTGGTGTCTTCTTGAGTCACAAATTGTGGCTCACCGACTGTTGGCAAGTCATTAACTGGGTTAACCGTTAGGTCAGCTGTTGCTTGAAGCGTCGCATCACCATCGGTAATGTCGAAGTTCAAATCAATGTCGCCATTGAAGTTAGCATCTGGCGTGATAGTGAAACTACCATCATCGTTTGCAGTAACTGTCGCATCACCACCAACGGTTAGGTTAGCCGCTGTTAAGTCATCGCCGTCAACATCGCTCGCTTGAGCAAGTAATTGCTCTTGGCTCAAGGTAATTGAACCATCTTCGTCCACGCTGTACGCCAAATCGCCCGATACCGGAGCATCGTTAACAGGAAGAACATCAATGCTTGCGTTGGTCGCTACAGTTGCACCATCTTCATCAGTAACGACAACATCAAGGCTGACATCACCGTCGAAGTTCGCGTTTGGTGCGAAGCTGAATGTTCCATCGCCATTGTCAGTATAGATGCCGTCAGCGCCTGTGTAGTTAACGCTATCAATCGCCACTTCACCTTCGATATCAGAAGCATTCGCCAACAGTTGATCTGAACTGATGGTGATAACTTCGTCTTCGTTCACTGAGTAGCTGGTTGAACCCGCAATTGGCGGATCATTCACCTCAAGTACCGTAATACCCGCGGTTGTCGCTTCTGTTGCACCCTCTTCATCGGTAACGACAACATCTAGGCTAACTTCACCGTTGAAGTTTTCGTTTGGTGAGAAGGTGTAAGTACCGTCACCGTTGTCTTCAAAGACACCATCAGCGCCAGTGTAAGTCACGCTATCAACGGCAACATCACCTTCAATATCCGAAGAGTTAGCTAGAAGTTGCTCATCGCTGATGGTAATTGAGTTGTCTTCATGAACTATGTAAGACGTGCTACCCGCAACAGGCGGATCGTTCTCTGGTGTCACGCTGACATCAATGTTGGCTTGAACCGTATCCGTGCCATCTGACACATCAAAACTGAAGTTCACATCACCATTGAAGTTCTCGTTTGGCGCAAAGCTGTAGCTTCCGTCGCCATTGTCAGTAAGAACACCGTCGGCACCTGTGTAAGTCACGCCTTCAACCGATAGGTCATCCCCATCGATATCGGTAGCACCTGTTAGCAAGTCTTCATCTGTGAAGTTCAAGATGCCGTCTTCGCCAATGCTGAACGTTTGATCTTGTGGTTGTGGAAGGTCATTAACTGGATTAACGGTGAGGTCAGCCGTCGCAACCAGCGTATCGGTACCGTCGCTAATGTCGAACGTTAGATCAATGTCGCCATTGAAGTTCGCATCTGGCGTAATGGTAAAGCTACCATCATCGTTAGAAACAACTGTCGCGTCTCCATCAACAATTAAGTTAGAAGCAGTAAGGTCGTCTCCGTCTACATCGCTAGCTTGAGAAAGAAGTTGCTCTTGGCTCAAGGTAATCGAACCGTCTTCCTCAACGCTGTATGCCAAGTCTCCTGATACTGGAACATCATTGATTGGTAGGACATCAACCGTAATATGAGTATCAACTTGAGCGCCGTCTTCATCTTGAATGGTCACATCCAATTGCACTTGGCCGTTGAAGTTTTCATTCGGTGCAAAGCTACATGTGCCGTCACCATTGATTGAGAAGATTCCGTCTGGGCCGTCGTAGTTGATCTCAACAAGTTGTACGTCACCTTCAATATCAGAGGCGTTCAGCAGAACTTGAGACTCATTAAAGGTCAGTACCGAGTCTTCATCGATAGTGTAAGACGTTGGGCCAGCAACTGGCGGATCGTTCACTTCTAGAACCGTAATGCCCGCAGTCGTCGATACGACTGCATCGTCTTCATCTACAACAACCACATCTAGGCTAACTTCGCCATTAAAGTTCTCGTTTGGAGAGAAGGTGTATGTACCGTTACCGTTGATTTCAAGCACACCATCACTGCCACTATAGGTAACACTATCAATCGCCACTTCCCCTTCAATATCTGAAGAGTTCGCTAACAATTGTTCGTTGCTGATCGTGATGGAATTGTCTTCATGAACCGTGTAAGACGTGCTACCCGCGACAGGTGGATCATTCTCTGGCGTCACGCTGACATCAATGTTAGCGGTTACCGTATCGGTACCATCTGATACATTGAACGAGAAGTTTACATCGCCATTGAAGTTTTCGTTTGGCGCGAAGCTGTATGTACCATCGCCATTATCGGTTAGAACACCATCTGCGCCAGTGTAAGTCACACCTTCAACGCTTAGGTCGTCCCCTTCAATGTCCGTCGCACCCGTTAATAGGTCTTGGTCATTGAACGTTAACACGCCATCTTCACCGACTGTGAATGCTTGGTCTTGTGCTTCTGGACCATCGTTCACTGGTGAAACTGTTAGCTCTAGGTTGGTAGAGACAACATCATCGCCATCAGACACATCAAACGTAAAGCTAACATCGCCATTGAAGTCAGCATCTGGCGTTAATGTGTAAGTACCATCCCCGTTATCTGTGATAGTTACGCTGTCGTCATCAGTCGCTAAGTTAAGCGCTGTTAGTTGGTCGCCATCTAAATCACGAGCATTAGCTAGCAAGTCTTCTTGCGTAATGATGATAGAACCATCTTCTTCCACTGTTGCTGCAACAGGAAGTGCTTCAGGTGCATGCTCAATGTGTGCGCCTGTCGCGTTAATGTAAATGGTTTGGGAAACCGTTTCAGAATCATCATTCGATAACTCTGTCGCAGTTGCGGTTACATGAACTTCAAGCTGCTCATTGAAGTCTTCTGGTAACTGGATCTGTAGCGCATTTTCGATAGCCGTTGTTGGTAAGTTCACCGTACCATCAGGACCAACCGTCACTTCACCACTGTAGATTTGGCTGTTCACTTCACCCACATCGATTGTGAAGTTGAAGTCTGAATAGTCAGCATCACCGCCGCCATACAAATCTTCAAATCCGTAAACGAGCTCGCCATCTTCATTAACAGTGGTACGCGTATGTTCGATACCATCTTGGTTTAGTTGAGCGCTTGAACCACCATGGAAGATCGCGTCACCATTCTGCCCTTGAACTACAGTTTCAGTGCCATCGGCAGCAACAAATACAAGTTGAGGATCAACCGTATCCATTTTCGCAGGTGAACCATCCTCAGCACGGAACTCGTACTGACCGTCTTGCATCGCGTCAAAGTCATTGTGCTGATGTCCGTTTGGAATCAAGAACAGATTGAAACTTTCACCTTCTTCAACTTGGAAGCTGAACTGGTCTTGTCCTGGAACAAGGTCACCGCCGCCGCCAAATTGTGACGCGTTTTCGTAAACAACCTCAACACCCGTGATATTACCGTCTTCATCGACTTTGTAGTAACCCGCTGCGTTTTGGTAACCTGCCGTTTCACCTTCAAACGTTACTGTAATTTCAGTGTCGTTGTAACTGGTGATGCCGTTCTCTTGGTCATTCAGAACGCCTTCGTTATCGTATTGAATAACCGAACCTTCTGGCACACCATCAACCGTTACGGTAAGTGTTTCAGACAAGTCTTGATCGACAAGCGCCGCTGCAATGTTCAGTTCAACAATGCCGCCTGGCTCAACCAGAATTGCTTCATCATCAACGTTAACGCCGTCGCCATCGGTTATCACAAGATCCGGTGCATCCGCGACCGCTTCAATATGAACGCTAATGTCTTGTTCTACCTCATCAGTGCCGTCGGTAACCGTAAAGCTGAACTGCAGGTCACCACTAAAGTGTTCTTCAGGAACGAAGCTAAACGTGCCATCACCGTTATCGGTTACCGTGCCTTCATCACCAGAGTAATTGATGCTGGTAACGCTAAGGTCATCGCCATCAATATCAATCGCACCGCTCAATAGATCTTCTTGAGTGAACAGGATGCTGCCATCCTCTTCGATGTGGTACATGCCTGGGGCAACAATTGGAATGTCATTCACCGGATTCACGGTCAATGTCATGTCATTGGCGGTACTTAGCTCACCATCACTCACTTCATAGGTGAATGCGATATCACCATTGAAATTTTCCGAAGGTGTTACTGTGTAAGTACCATCGCCATTGTCTACGATACTTGCATTCGGATCGTTGGTTTCTAGCGCGCTAGCAAACAGTTCATCACCATCTTGGTCACTCGCGTTCTCCAGCAACATCGCTTGTGTAACGAGAATTGAACCATCTTCGTCGACATCCGCAACCATTGGTGTTACTTCTGGTGCATCATTAGCGAACTCAACTTTTAGGTCGATGTTTGCAGCCACCACGTCGGTGCCGTCACTCACATCAAACGTTAAGTCAACATTGCCGAAGAAACCCTGCTCTGGCGTTAATGTGTATGTGCCATCACCATTGTCTGTCACATCTACCGTATCACTCGCACTTGTCACGTTCAGTACAGAAAGCTCATCACCTTCAACATCTGTCGCTTGTGCTAGTAGTTCAGCTTCTGTAATGGTGATCGCTTGACCGTCTTCCGTAGTGAAAGACATGTCTGGAACGTCTGGTGCATCATTGATAGGGTTTACGGTTAGGTTAAGGTCAGCTGCAACAGTTTCGATCGCGTCAGTGACATCGTAAGTAAATTCAATCTCACCAAAGAAATCAGCACTTGGTGTAATCGTGAAGCTACCGTCTGGGTTTTCTACAACAACCGCATTTGGATCGTTGGTCGCAAAGTTAACCGCTTCAAGGTTATCGCCATCGACATCCGTTGCATTCGCTAACAGATCCTCTTGAGTGATAGTGATTGAACCATCTTCATCAACAGCGGCTTCAATTGGGCCGCTCACTTCAGGGCCTTCGTTGACAATTTCAACGTCTACTCTTGCAGTACTTGGTGCACTGGCTTGACCGTCACTGATATCGAAGGTCAGATTCACTTCACCGTAGAAGTCCTCTGCAGGTTCGAATGTGAAAGTATTGTCTCCATTGTCTGTTAATGTACCTTGTGATTGGTCAACAAGCAGTAGATTCTCAACATGCAGGATATCGCCATCAACATCGGTCGCGCCAGACAATAGGTCTTTCGCTTCGATGATCATAGAGCCGTTTTCAAGCATTTGGGTGTGCAATGGCTCGCCCGGAACTGGCACATCATTAACAGGTACAACGGTCAGATCTAGATGGGTTGCAACTTCATCGGTACCATCGAATACCTTGTAATCAATGTCGATTTCACCATTGAAGTTTTCATTCGGCATGAAGGTAAATGTACCATCACCATTGTCGACTAAATCACCGTCATCACCACCGTAAGTGATGTCAGAAATAGACAGCGCATCACCTTCTACATCTGTGGTGTTCGCCAGTAAATCATCAGCACTGAACGCAATACCTTGGTCTTCGTCTGTCGATAGAACCATTGGACCAGAAACGATTGGCGCATCATTCACTGACTCAAAGTTGATGTTAATTATGTTGTCATCAGTCAGTTCACCATCAGAAACTTGGTAACCCAGCTCAATTTCACCGTAGAAGTTTTCATCTGGTGTCACCGTCCAAGTACCATCACCGTTGTCAATCAGTGTTGCATGCTCTGAGTTTTCACCCACCAGCTCAAGATTTTGAATATCAAGGTCGTCACCATCAATATCTGATGCTTGTGCCAGTAACTGTTCTTCTGTAATCACAACAGAAGCAAATTGAGCAGAACCTTCAGTATCGATAGTGATATTAGGAAGATCAGCCGTTAGCTCAATTTCGTTGTCACCCGCGTGGATGTTCAACTCAACCGTTTCGGTAATTTCTGAACCGTCTACACCAATCGATGTGAACACGGCTTCATCATGACAAGTTTGTGACACGGTCATGTTTTGAACAACATAAGTACCATTTCCTTGAACTGTACCGAGTTCAAAGTAAGACACTGGTTGGTCAACCGTTAACGTGTAGTCTGTCTCGAAAGTACCACGGTCTTCTTTGTGGTAAGTCATCGAGTCAATTAGGTCACCGTCCTCATTGAACGCTTTGATTTCTACTTCCGTAAAGTGACGCGATTCTTCCATGAACCAACCACCTAAACCATCTAGGTGGAAACTGATTTCATTGATGTCTTGACCTTCAACTGAAATAGTCAGTTTTTCATCACCACTCAACCCTTGGCGATCGGTATCACCAAGGCCGTGACCTATGTGGGTGTTACCATTCCAAGCACCAAGCGGATCATCGTTACTTTGAACCGTAACCGTTAAATCACCATCCGAGAACTCACGAGTGTAAGGGTCAACTTCTGTACCCCAATCGTCTACGCTAGCGTTATCGTCGAAGGTACCAATTTGCGTAGTATGTGTGCCTTCAGCAAGAGCCCCCTCACTTGGAACAAAGCGTACTTCTGTATCAGCCGGTACTTCTTGCCCTACTTCCAGCACCACCCACTCATCATTAACATTCGCTTCAATGATGCCGTTTTCTGGCGCTTGGTCTAAACGTAGTGCAGGTTCTTCACGAAGCGTCACACCAACCGTTTGATCTTCTTGCGCTTGGATGAAGATCTCTTCGCCCGCTTCTGGCGCATCATTAACTGGATTAACCGTTAGATCGAGAGTGGTCAGAACTTCATTGTCACCATCATTGATGCTGTATGTGAAGTCCAACTCGCCATTGAAGTTTTCTGTGTGCGTGATGGTGAATGAACCATCGTCATTAGCAACAATTGTCGCGTCAGGGTCGTTGGTTTGCAGGTTAGACGCCGTTAACTCATCACCCTCAACGTCAGTAGCATTTGCAAGCAGCTGCTCTTGAGTAATAGTGATTGAATTATCTTCGTCGACTTCTGCTTCAATACCGGACGTTTCAGGGCCGTCATTGACAGCAATGACATCAATGCCCGCTGTCGTTGTCGCCGTTGCACCGTCTTCGTCAACGACGACAACATCTAGTGAGATGTCTCCGTCGAAGTTTTCATTTGGCGTGAAGGTGTAGGTGCCATTACCGTTATCAACGAACGAACCATCGTCACCAGCGTAAGTAACGCTCGATAGAGCAACATCACCCTCTACATCTGAAGAGTTCGCTAATAACTGTTCATCACTGATCGTGATTTGGCCATCTTCTTGAACTGTATAAGCTGTCGAGCCCGCTACAGGAGGATCGTTCTCCGGCGTTACACTTACATCAATAACAGCTGATGTTGAATCAGTACCGTCAGAGACATCGAACGAGAATTGAACATCACCATTGAAGTTCTCGTTTGGAGCAAAGCTGTATGTGCCGTCGCCATTATCGCTAAGAACACCATCTGCACCTGTGTAGAGCACGTTTTCAATCGACAGTTCATCACCGTCAATATCCGACGCGCCTGCAAGCAGATCAGCATCGGTGAAGAGTAACGTACCGTCTTCTTCAATCGTGAACTCTTGATCTTCCGCTTGTGGCAGGTCATTAACCGGATTCACAGTAACGTCTAGGCCAACTTGAACTGAACCACCATCGTTATCGATGATATCGAAGTTCAGATCTAGGTCACCGTTGTAGTCTGCGTTCGGTGTGATGGTGTAGCTGCCATCATCATTATGTTGGATGGTCGCATTTTCATCAGTAGATAGATTGATAGCTTCTAAGTTGTCGCTATCAATATCACCTGCTCTTGCTAGCAATTGCTCTTGGCTTAGCGTGATGGAGCTATCTTCATTGATGGTGTAAGCCAAATCACCCGATACTGGCGCATCATTGATTGGCAATACATCAACGTTAATGTGTGTTTCAACCGTTGCGCCATCTTCATCTTGAATGGTCACACCCAGTTGAACCTGACCATTAAAGTTTTCATTTGGTGCAAAGCTGCATGTACCATCACCATTTACAGTGAAGATACCGTCAGAGCCATCGTAGTTAATGCCAACAAGTTCTACATCGCCTTCGATATCCGAAGCATTCACAAGAATCTGAGATTCACTGAACGTCAGAACCGAATCTTCGTCAATGGTGTATGACGTTGGACCCGCAACC
>NZ_JBFRSN010000147.1:0-13182 GCF_041473595.1 Vibrio sp. 10N.222.46.A1 | reverse complement strand
ACTGGCGGCATCATATAGAGTAGGTTCAACAGCAACAGCTGAATACGAACTCTTAAGGCGTGTGCTTGACCACGTAAAAATCCGTAGTCTCTTACTCGCTGTAACCCTTTGGGGAGCACGTGCTGCAAAATGAGCAGCAAGAACTTAAGGATGGGCAAAGTGCGCGTTCGCCATGTATTGGTTTGGCTCTCTTTATAGCGGAACGTGACCGTATCATCGGTGATATGGATGATGTCTTCATCAGGCAACACACCACGATAGAGATAGCGAGCTAAATAGCTCAGTGCAGCCTGACCATAACCAACCTGCCTACAATCGACCACCCATTGTTTGGGAATGCCACTCGGCAGCCACAACGTTGGGTGCTGATTAATTGCTTCTAGCATTCTTGCTCGCCAGACTTTGGCTAAAGCAAATGCGTTAAAAAGGTAACGTTTGTTGCCTTTGTGCCACGTTTGTCTTGATGGGTCGTATTGGCCTGCCGCCACAATAATGTGCAGGTGTGGGTGCAAGTTTCGTTGTCGGCTGTGGGTATGCAGCACGGCTGTAAACCCAAGTTCACCTTGCATCTGCCTCTTCGCAAAGTCCTTTAAAACCCCCGACGCCACCTTAAACATACCGTTATATGTCGCTTTAGGTTGATGCCTTGCTAAAACCCTTAGTTGATACGGTAAAGTGAAGGTCACCATGAAATAGTGAACAGGCAACCGCTTTTGCTGCTGACGTTGTAGCCAGTCAGAAGTGGTGCGTTGTTGGCATTGAGGGCAGTGTCGGTCACCACAAGAAAGCGGTAATCGATCGCCTTGATGGCAGTGGCTGCAGAACCACTGTGACCGACCTTGTTGCTCTGTTTTACAACGCAGCATCGCACCAATGGCCCGATGCATATCGCCATTGATCTGCGCATGATAGTGACGCTTAAGCGTAGAGTGGTGTTGGCGAAGCAGTTCAATAAAGGTACTCATGTAATGCTCCCCGTTAAGTCTAGAGCGTCAGTTAAATGGTTGATGGCCATCGCAGCATCGCGTTGTTTTAGCGCAGTCATTCGGGTGTAACGGGCCGTGGTATTAAGGCTTGCGTGACCCAGCAGCGTTTGCAGTGAACGCAGGTCAAGCCCTTGCTCAAGCAAGTGCGTTGCAAAGCAGTGTCTGAGAGAGTGGGGACTCGCGTGTTTTTGGATGTCACACTCTTTGAGCACAAGCTTCATGGTTTTTTGAATGCCGCCTCTGTCCATCGGTGCGTCGTCACCTTTTCCAAGCCCGGGAAACAGCAAGCGAGGGTGCTTGTGGCTGAGCCAGTGTGTGGGGAGTGCCTTAAGCGTTCGCAGAGGAAGCGGCACCATTCGGTCTTTGCCGCCTTTTCCTTCGCGTATGTGAACCCGCATCGTTTGGCTGTCGATATCGTGAACCGTAAGGTTGAGTCCTTCACCAAGGCGTAATCCCATGCTGTAAAGAGTTAAGAAGAACACTTGATAACGGGCTTGTCGCGTGTGGTTAATCAGCGAGCTGACTTGTTGCGGTGTGAGTATGTCAGGCAGTCGTTTTACCTGTGGCGGCTTGACGATATTGAGCCACTCCCACTGTTTATCGAGTGTGTAGCGATAGAAAAACTGCAAGCCATTACGATCGAGTTTAATGGTGCTCCACGAGTGGGTTTGGATAAGAGACGCAAAGAACTGTTTGAGATCGGCCGTGGTTAATGTGTCAGGAACGTGATCGAAATGAGCGGTGATCCGACGAACAGGACGAGAATAGGCATCAATGGTCGCGGGTCGTTTACCTTGCAGCTTTAGGTTGGTAAGGTGTTGTTCATAAAGGGTGTTGTAGCGTTCTAAGTCGGTGGGATTCATAAGTTACTCCTGTCAACGACCATCAGGGTGATGGTGTGACAAGAGTATGGCTTGCACTCGTTTTACTCTGCCGCGCAGCGGCTTCGTTCAACAAAGCAATCAACACGATGCTATTTACATTCGGCATTCGCGGTTTGAAGTGTAATTGGTTTTGGAATTAAGTCGTTCGCACGTGTTATTGCGGCGTTAGTAAGCCAGCTGTTTAAGTCCTCAAATTTTATGAGTGGTAATTCATTTTGTGCCGCTATTCCGAGGGTTTCAAAGCGGATACATTCGCTGAAAATCTGTAGGTTTCTTTGGTGCAACGCCGCCAATAGTTCACGAATTTTAACGAGTTTATTTGTTCGGCGGTCAGTGCCACACATTAGTTTCGATTTTGAGGAGACACCTGTTTTGGTGACTTCTGTGTGCAGCAGGCCGGGTGTGGATAGGGTGTCATGTTTAGTTGAGATTGGTGATTGCTGAGAGATCAGCGTGCAACGGAGCCTCCGTTACTAACAAGTCATTCAAGCAGACGCTGTAACCTATGGCATTTTTGGTTTGAAGTTTTGTGGGCTTTGTAGGTGCGGCGTTTGCGCTACTTAGCTCTGCGTTAGCTTAAACATGGAAGTGAGCATGAAAATATTTAGTTTTTTATTTAATACAAACCAAAGTGAAATCGGATATGTAGTGAAATCATATCTATTGCATGCTTGTGTGACTTTTCCTTTAGTATTCGCTGCGTCATACGTTTGGGGTTCTGAACTTGTTGCTCCGGATGATAGACAGGAATCGTCATTATTGTTTTTGATTATTCTAGCTCCGGCTGTCGAAACGCTTCTAATGGTTCCAATATTAAAGCTTATACAAATGTTTAATTTTGAAGTAGTGATGACTTCAGTAATTAGCGCGCTGACATGGGCCGCAGCACATACTTTTAACAGCGTGCTAAACGGATTTGGCGTACTTTTCTTGTTTTTTATTCTTTCAATATCCTATTTAATTTGGCGTCAAAAATCATTTAAATCGGCATTTGGGGTTACATTTGGCATTCATGCCTTAAATAATGCAGTGGTGTTTTTAAGCTAACAAGCATTTAAGGTTTCGAGATACTTTGTCTGATCTTGTATAAACAATTTAGAGGTATAGATCTAAATCGTTTATGTCCAGAAGCTTCATAGGCTTAATTTTTACCTGTGGCACTTTCTAGCACGAAAGTGCCCCTTTAAATACTAACGTAATGACTCAGTGACAAATCGTGACACTGAAATTACAGTACTTTTTCTCATGGTTGCGACTAACAGCGTAGTGAAAGGAATCTCCCAAAAGTGTGCGCAGACGATGTTCTCAGCTTGTAATTTTCGTATGCATCATTGTGTTTCTCGTTGGCAGTAATATCTCGCAACTGGCCAAATTGCGTGCACTTATTGATGACTGCGAGGATATCTGGACTAAATAGTACAGTAGCCCCAGTAATTAACCTCACTGCTATTTGTCTTTTTTGAATAGTTTGTTTTTTAACCAAACCACAGGCAAGAATATAAGAAACCATAGCTTTTTCCCGAAGGCGAGTAAGAGAGCTCCAATAGCTAATCCACCTTTACCTGCAACCTTTCCTGTGATCAATTTGTACATCAAAGCACCAGCTCCAAAAGCTGCAACCGTATCAGTCTCTGGAACAAAGTCTTTATAGGTATGGCCTTTTTCATACTTTAGCTGTTCTAGAGTCGGCGCTAAGTTATCTTCCGCTGATATAAATTGCTCTTGAGATCCTACCCAAGTGATTTGACTATAACCTTCTCTAGATAATTTCAATGCTCTTGCATTAACTATTTTCTCATTCTCACTACTGTGCGCCCTTATAGCATAATACATCGTTGCTTCTTTCTTGTTTAATGTTGGTTTCTCTGCCCATCCATCAATAAAGAGAAGCGCGCCTTTCCTATGCTTATTATCATCCTCTGTACTATCGATAAGCTCTTGAAGTAAATCATTGCTATCAATACTTTCTTCCCAATCATCCATTTTTATAAAGCCAGGTCTGCTTTCTGTTATAATAAACCTGCTTAAATCTTGGTTTAAAAGAACTGCATTTGGAGAGCTAGGAACTCCATTAATTTCTTCTTCTAAAATTGCTGCGTCATCACCTCTAACCAAAGACTGCTCAGTCATAACTAGGATCGTTGCGTCTTGATTTGGTACGTCATATATACCTTCATATTCCCAGTTAAGGTTATCGAGTGGATTGGCAAATACCGAGCTTGCGATTAGCACTAATCCAATGGCCATGTATTTCATTTTTTTTCACTTAAATGCATATTATTTTTGTGCAATTTACCAGCTAAATACTTTAGTTATGTTGATAAAGATCTAAATGTAAGATATTGATATATATGTCAATTGCATATGATTGGTAGGCTATGCCGACATAGAGCCAGAAAGATTTAGTACAGTATTTATCTACCTTGAGCAATAACTGGAAGTATTTTAAA
Organism: Vibrio sp. 10N.222.46.A1; assembly: GCF_041473595.1. Lineage (NCBI taxonomy): Bacteria > Pseudomonadati > Pseudomonadota > Gammaproteobacteria > Vibrionales > Vibrionaceae > Vibrio > Vibrio sp. 10N.222.46.A1. The sequence continues at coordinate 8,862 of NZ_JBFRSN010000147.1, read as the reverse complement.
ACTAATACTTGAACTTGCTGTTAAGTATTCACATCAGAGACTAAGGGGCATAAGCGATTCAGGGGGAGTTGAATGTTCGGCAAATAAAATTGCATCAAGTGAACCCGACACAATGAACTGAAGATAGAAGAAACTGCCTAGTTCTTATCAAAATCGCCACCTGTAGCAACAGTGCCTTTCCGCATTTTGAGATACTAAAAGTTATTCAGGCGCGGCTAAATTGGGAGAGTCATTGACACGTCTTTGTCCAGAGGCGTGTTATGCCGCCATGCTTTGGGACAAGAGCGCCTTAGGGCGACTACTCTAAAACACTTCTGCCCCAATAAGCTTCTTAGAGTGAGTGTACCTCATATTTTTTATCCTAGTAGAGCTAATCCTGATGAGCTTGGTGTTCTATGCGGATTATTTCGTAATCGATTCTCGATTGAGATGCAAGAATTGCACAACACCCTGATTTTCATTGAGTTTTATGGAGGTTGAGCGCAGTATAGAGAGAGTGCGGATACGGGGGGATCCCGTTTATAAAGCGTTAACTGGCAGGAGTATATATGAGCAAAAATAGCAAACAAAAAAGAACGCAAAAGAAAGCTAAAGTTCAAAAAATAGCGAATCACAAAGCCGAGGCTATACGTAAAAAACAGAGTGTGATTCCTTCTATTTTCTTAGATGAATCAGGAAATACGGGCTCAAACTTATTAGACAAAAATCAACCAGTCTTCACTTTAGCTAGCTGCGATCTTTCTATTAAAGAGGCGGAACGTCTTTTAAGTTTAGTTGGTTCTCGCGCAGAAAACGAACTTCATTTTAAGAGACTAAAACGAAATAAAGCAGGGCAAGATGGAATTATACGTTTATTAAGTGACCCAGCAGTTAATACTGAAAGTATTAAAATGAACGTGTTCTCAAAACGTTTTATGGTTACATCTAAAATTGTAGATTTACTTATTGAGCATATGCTCCACCTGAAAGGTGTCGATCTTTATGTTAATGGGCAAAATATTGCACTATCAAATATGTTGTTCTATTGCTTCGAAGCTTTCTGCAATGAAGAGTTAGTGGACAATATGTATAAGCTGTTTGTAGCTATGGTGAAAGAGCAAACTGAAGAGTCTATTGAAGCTTTCTATTCCTGCGTTGAAGCCGTGCAAGAATCATCGTCAAGTGATGGCTTTAAGTCCGATATAGATCAAATCCTTGACACTAAAGCATACATTGATAGCGCACTAGACGATATTGATAAAACAGCCTTAGATCCATCAATCCCAGCTTTGTTTGCACAATGTATCCAATGGGGGAATCAATATCCTAAAGGCTTCCACCTAATTCACGATGACTCTCATAGCATTGAAAAACAACGTGAGATGTTTGCTCAATTCATGGATTGGACTCAAGATGAAGTTGAGCTAGGGTATGATCGTCGCAAATTTGGACTACCTCTAAAAGGTAAATCAATGAGGTTTGCTGATTCACAGAAACATAAGCAGATACAAGTTGCTGATATTGTAGCAAGTTCTTTTGCTTATTGGGCTGCAGGTGTTGCGGTTGGAGAATCAGAAGATTACTTCTTCCTAGAACTAAACAAGTTAGATTTGGATCGTTTTATTGGACACAATAAGATTTGGCCAACACATGATGTTGACCCTAAAGATCTTGGGACAGTACATGATGGTGGTTTAAATGCAGCTAATAATATCCCTTCATTCTTAGCGAAAGCAAAAGCAAATCCAAGGGTCGCGGAAGCAGCCAGTTAACAAGCATTTAAAAGTGATTCCCAACGTTTGGCATTTTTCATTCCATCGTTGGTAGTATCGGGGTGTTAGTGTGAATATTCATGACTTTATAGTTGATATTGAACTGACGGAGTTCTTGTTTGGAGTTTCTTCGTTAGCTACTGTATTTGCTGCCATTATTGCTTATCGAGCACTGAATGCGTGGAAAAGAGGTATTGTTCTACAAAAGAGTTTAGATAACTTGGATCGAGTTGTTGAAGCCACAATTTCAACGTCAAGGAGCTTTTCTCAGGCTCTGAACTATATAGGGCTTCTACAGTTAAGTATCGATGCTTACCGACAGGACTCAAAGGAAGTAAAAGAATTTGCTAAGTCTGGGGTAGTAAAGTACATCACACAAAATGGCAAAGATGATTCTGCTCCATTGAAAGATATGCTGACAAAAAATGAAACGCTGTTAAATAAACTTGAATTACAGCTCGTTCTTTTTCAACGGTTAGATGATAAGCAGCTGAAATCTATGGTTATTCCGTTCAGGAGTATGCAGGTTCTGCATAGGAAATTGGTAGCCTTTGCATCAATAATTGGTAGTACATCGTTATATTGGAGTAACCCTAAAGTTGAAGAAACAGTTCTAGCAACAGTTAACCAAAATATGGAAGAGCTCCACAATCTCCTTGAGCAATCAAGAGAAGAGTTATTAAAAGCTGTTGATAGTAAGCATAAAACTTTGACTTCGTAACCTAATAAGAAATTTAAGAGTGATTCACAACGCTTGGCGCTCTCACTTCAAGTGAATTTAGTGTATATAGAGCAATGGTTTAAGTAAGGTGGTGGAGTTGTTCACACCTTAATTTGACGTTATGTTTCTAGGGATAATTATGAGTAACTTATATAGTATTTTTGAGTTCAAGTATCCGATTAGTGTAGATAAATCTGTTCTTGGAAATTCGTACCCGATCATGGTCAGTGGCATCAGTGGTGTCATCCATATTCCGTTCCTTCCTATTTGGACTGAACATGAACCAGATCCTTTATGGAAGCTACTAACCCCGCCAGAGGTCGCTAAGGGCTGGAAGCAAGGCTCTGAGCCGATATTTTGGGGGAAGCCCAATCAATATCCTAGTGGTCATTCTAGTTTGCACAGAGTGGTATTTCAGTTTGAAGTACACGATGCTGAAGTAAACGGTCAATTACTTTATGAATCATTTGTGTCATGGATAAACTTATTACTTGACTACTTAGAAGTGATGTCTAACCAAAATGTTCGTATTGAGCAGACGTTGAATTCTTATGGTGATAATTTTCACCTTTTTCATTGGGATGAAAATGGGAAAAATCAGGGTATTACTGAAAATAAAGTAATTACTGTCTGTCTGGATAACTGGCAGAAAAATATTAAACATGAACAGTTCCTTGAAGCTTGCACTTTGGCATCATCTGGAGCTCCGTTAAATTTGACTTATAAACTTTACCTAGAGGCTAATCGCGCATTTTTGCAGAAAGACTATCGGAAAACTGTAATAGAGTGCGGTGCATCTATTGAAAACGCACTAACTGAATTGATCTCATTAGAACTCTCTAATTGTGGTTTATCAGATGAAGAGATTGGCGCACGCCTGAGTAATAGAAGCAATAGAACTCTAGGTGGGCGCTTTAATTTAGCTGATTCTCAGTTGCACTTAGACTTAATGCAACAAAATTATAGTTACCGAGATTTACTCGTCAATCCAAGGAATGACGCTGTGCATAAGGCTGAATTCATTCCTCAACAAATAGCTCGTGAAGCAATTGATTACACCAGTAAACTACTAAATGTGGTAGCTCCTGAGCTAAAAGAAACATAACAAGCATTTAAGGTTTCAAGATACTTTTTCTAATCTTGTATAAACGATTTAGGGCTATAGGTCTAAATCGTTTTTGTCTAAAAATGTTTCAGGACTACTTAGAGATTGCACAACGATCAACATTGAGCCAAAGAAGAAGGCTGCCATAAGGCAGCCTTTTTTAGTTTGCAAGTGCAACTTCTCACGAGGGTAGGGTGATAATAGGCTCGTTAAGTATCGGTGACGCTATTAATCAAATTAACTGCAGTGCTCTCAAACAGATGAGTGCAACAGTTAACGCTTTTCCATCACTAACGCAACTCTACCTACAACCCTTACTTCATCTTCTTCGACGGTTAGAGTCGAACCGTTAAAGCTGATTGCTAGTTTTTTGCCTGGTAAGCGCTGGATGTCGTTTAGCGAGAGTAGGCCGTCCATATCAACTAGGTATGTACCGCTTACTGCATGGTGAGATTCTTTATTTATAAGGAACGTAGTAGTTCCATCTTTGATTGCTATTACATTACTTACACCTAACTCGTCTAGAAGAGCTTTATCGAATGCAAGTATCCCTTTCCCAACCAATTTACCGTCGTCAATAGAGAAACAGTCGATATCGAAAAGAGTTTTCGATTCGTTCTTCTTATTAATATGCTTTTGGGTTGGTGTTTTAGGGTACGGTTCGCCTTTATCTAGAAGTAACCATTCAAGTGAGACTCCAGTGCTCAAATGAGTCCTTACTGCAATTTCAAAGGGAGTAAGGTTTCTCTGTCGCCAAGTCGCGATTGTTGATTTTGGGATGCCAAATACGTCTGCTACGTCCTGTTGGCGGTCTGAATTCGTGATATCTATCAACTTCTTGATAATATCTCTACCTCCCAAATACGATATTTGGTCTATTTTAAGTTGCTTGTTATTCATATGTGATCAATAATCGCAATTGAGTCCGAAATGGTGGGGTGCAACTCGTCATTCCGAAATTAAACATTCAATAACAGAATAGGATATCACTATGCTCTCATATCAAGTAGTCCTAAATACGCCTTTCATGACGTACGACCAATACTCTCAGTTCTCCGGAATGCCGAAACGCACCATCATGGATTGGGTAGCTGATGGTCGCTTACCTATTAAAACTAAAGCAAAAGGTAAAGAAACCCCTCTCATCAATATGGTCATGTTGCTAGAAATGGCAACGCGTGAAACGTTGGAGAGAATGGGGTAAATAGCCATGCGTTTATCTTTCATAACTTCGACCAAAGAGCTTTGTCCGTTGGGGCTAACATTCTTGGTTGGAGTTTCGTTGTCATCTCGTCTTTCTTCAATTGAGTATTGGTTATGAACGGAATTGACTCAATAGGCGAATTTTCTCGCACAAAACAAGGGGCCTTTAATGAGGCGTGTTGCGTGTTCGCTAGGTCAGAGAATATGGCTAGGCTGGCAGAGGTCATAGGGATGAGTCCGACCATGCTGCGGAATAAACTTAATCCTGATCAGCCTCATGTCCTGAGTTGTGTTGAAGCCATCACTCTCGCCAAAGTGAGCGGTAATCACATTATTGTAAACAGCTTACTTCTTGGACTTGGGGTGGTCACCGCTTATATACCGCCCAACACTACCGATGATGCCTTTGTTTTGTGCGCACTAGAGAGCTCGACCCATTCGGGGGAGTTGTCTCGAATGGCTTTGGAGTATGCAGGAAAGCCTAGGCTTACTCGGGCACAGAAATATGAGATTGTTCAGACCGTACACGCGAATATCAGCGGTCAGGTTTTGCTCCTCAATAGTTTGGAAAAACTGAATCAAGGTGTTGGTCTGCTCAAAGCGATAGGGCGGAAAGGTGGGCGCTAGTGGTATATCAGTTTCAAGTATTCATTCGGAGGGGTGATGCTCATTGCTCCGGATCATAAGCCATCTTCTGAAAGGTCTGGTCATGGATTAACAGAGGAAGATAAGCGAAGAGGCCTTCGCTATATCAGGCGCATCCGACGCGAGTTATGTGACCGTCAACTTTCGCCATTATTGGTTGAGTGGATGAGGTTAACGTATCAATTAAGGCATTCGAATCGGGTGTTTGAACAAGTACGGCTGCGAATTCGTTTATTCGGTCTTGAAAAGCGAATGCAAAGAATCAGACAGCGTTGGCTTTAACGCGTTGTCCTTAGCCTGAGTAACGTCATTGGCTGCTCCCAAAGGAGAGCCTGTTAGCCAAGGAAAACGTGATGAATAATCATGAGTGGGCGGTCATAGGCGGTAAGGTGCTTCAAACAAGCCAAGAAGCGGTCTTCTATCTAGCGGTAGTGAGCGAAGACCAATGGCGTGATGCATTCCGCTGTCATGTGAAAAGTGGGGTGAGGGGAAATGACGAACACTTAGCAATTGAACGCCTGAATGGAAAGGATTCATCAGGTTCGACAGGCTTATTGGGCGCCACTAAGAGCGTCAACTCGGTCGTAACGTACGAGGCCTTGGAAAGGGTGTTTATCCAGAGCGAGTCTGGAAGTCAACGTGGACTAGGGACGGTGAGGGCGAGCCGATGACGGCTCATTCTGAATACGCTGCGTCTTCGTCTATGTCGTGTTTGAGCCGGCTGCTTGAGGAAGCGCCTTATTTGTCGAGGTGCAGTGACAACAAAACCGCGATGCTAATTCGACCTCGAAACTACGCCGTCAGATGGCCGTATATGCAGGTCAATCGAAAAGAGATGCAGGCGTGGATGGTTTTCGATATTGATCATGAACACCGAGCTTTCCCCAATCCCTACATTTGGCAAGATGAAGGGTTGCCGCCCCCCAATATGATTGTCCGAAACCGTACCAGTAATAAAGCCCACCTTTTTTATGCCATTGTACCTGTCTGTACCAGCGATCAGGCTCGCTCCAAACCCATTCAGTACCTCAAAGCCATTTATCGCGCGTTAGCCTTGCGACTGGAGGCGGACTTGAGTTATTCAGGGCCTGTTGCCAAAACGCCCTTTCATCCTTGGTGGCAAACAACCGAACTTCACCGCAGTGTCTATGAACTTAACGAGTTAGCGGATTCGCTGGAACTGGAGAGTACGCGGCCGTGGCTTCGTCAAGAGCGTGACGTTTCTTATTCCCGGAATTGTACTTTGTTTGAACGTACCCGCCGGTTCGCTTATGACATCGTCGACGAAGAAAGGGAAAAGGGCAGCTATACGAATTTTAAATGCCGTGTAGAGAGCTTTGCACATGTCAATAATGCCAATTTGGTGGGTAAGCCGTCTTTGCCATGCAGTGAGGTATTAGCGGTGGTAAAAAGCGTCTCTCGTTGGACCTGGGATAAATATTGTGCTCGGTCAGATTGCCAGCGAGGTGTGATGAGGTTGGATAGTGGATTAAGTTTACAGGAAAGGCAGCGTAGAGCGGCCAGAAGAACTCATAACCTTCGCCGGACGAAGACCACTCGCCGAATTATCCGCGCCTGTCTGTTTCTGTTACGCAAAAATCAGGAGCTCACGATTGGTTTGGTGGCGCGTAAGGCGAACTTGTGTCGCCAGACCGTCAGTCGTTACGTCTATCTGTTTGAATGGGTCAAGTCTGCTTTATCCGAAAGTAGGCGAAATGGGCCAGAGCCTCGTGGTAATTATGCTGTTCATCAGATATCTGCCCCTATAACGTTAGAGAGGGCTGAGTATGAAGTAGGGATAAAGAAGGCGGTGCTTGAGTCGGCTTTTCCTTGAGTTGAATAATAACAAGTAACTATCGAGTCAAAACGAGGTCTCTTAGTAAATTCAATTCTGGAGTAAAGACTAGGTTGCATTTATTGGACACCCGATCATCTCCTCTCTGACTTTTTGTCCGCGAGCTCCTTTTTAAAGACATGAAATGTGTTCTAAGGGTGAGTCGACATGACCCTGTTCAATGTGATTGATGTCTCAATTTGTTTAAATATGGATTCACTCGCTCCATATTGCTGTATATTTACACAGTAACTTAAGGGAGGAGTTATGTCTTTTAAAGATAAAGAGACACTGTCAACAGGAATTGAATTCATTGTTGAAGCCGTAGCGGTGAAGACGAATGGCCAAGATCATTCAGCGTTAGGCTTATATCTGATCAGCTTACTGCTAGAAGATCAAAAGATTGGCCTTGATTGTGATGAAAAAAGGACGGTAGTACCGCTTGGTAAATCGCGTACAACACATCTTGATTTGGGCTGGAAGTGCCCAACGTTTTAGATTTGGTTGTGTTAGTTGGCGCTTCATATAGCTGTGGGACAATTACTAAGGTACAGGATAGACAATTGATGGAAAAGTACAGGTAAGCACTCACAAGGGTCTTGGACCAGTTAAGGCTAAACAGTGTGTGATAAGCAGTATGGTTAGCTAATTGGGTGGACTTTGTAATGATAGTTATTCAACTCTTCACTTGCTTGGCACAACTCATATGTGAAATAAGGTTGGGTTGCTAAGCTCTTAGTGAATCTGTCTAATTCATTCGTATGTATAAACAGCGAAATGGGTGCAATCTGACGGTTTTCATTATCGAAGCAATGATCAATATGTGCTCTGTCGATATAAACAACGTCCATTTCCTGCTTAGGGGTCTCTTCAATAAGTTTTGTTTCTAATCCGCTCTTCTCAAAGCGTTCTAGCAAGGCATAAAGCTTATCAACGTCGTTTTTGCTCTCTATCGCTGAATATTGAGATAAAACGCTTTCTAAGTGTTTTTCAATTGAGCCAAACTTACTCTTCATCAAACAAACAGTTTTAAGCTTTTTCTTGATAAGGCTATATCGAGCTTGTTTGATTTTTGGCTTTAAGAAGTCAATGATGATCTTGTTTCGTTGCTCTTCTTTAACAAAGTGACTGGAAATTTTTACTTTGAAGTAAAGGTGAAGAAGAGTGTTTTCGAAGGTCGACTTAAGAAGTTGGTGGTATGAATGTTCTGACATTGTTCACATCGATTATTTTCTGGTGAGGGTATCTTATCACAAGAATAGCAAGGCTCTAAGGCCGAAACCAAAGTGACGCCATTTGCTGTTTGTGTGTTGTTGAGTGAGTTTCCTACTCATAAGAAGCATGACTTAAGAGTGATTCTTAACGCTCAATATCTCTGCGCTAAACCTGGCACCTTGAAAGTGATACGACAGTATCACTTTATTACTCTTATTTTGGAGTTACTCTTATGAAAGTCGAGCTCGTTACTTCCCTCAAGCGTCAAGCGTCCCAAATCCTAGCGGACTTACATGACACCAAAGAACCTGTGCTAATCACCGAACACGGTAAACCTTCTGCGTATTTGGTTGATGTGGACGACTATCATTTTATGCAAAACCGTTTG
>NZ_JBFRSN010000146.1:0-1117 GCF_041473595.1 Vibrio sp. 10N.222.46.A1 | reverse complement strand
ACACGACCGTTTTGGTGGCTACGCAGAATCAGGGCTACTTCACGAACTTAATCCAAGTAAAGAATTCAAAGAAAAGCTTGTCGACTTCAGTTGGGATGCGGTGACAGTCAACGGTAAAGTTGTGGGCTACCCTCTAGCAATCGAAGCACCTTCTCTAATCTACAACAAAGACCTACTTCCAAACCCACCAAAAACATGGGAAGAGCTTGCTGACATTCAGAAAGAGATGGCTAAGCAAAACAAAAAAGCCATCATGTGGGATGTGAAAAATGCGTACTTCACGTGGCCGATGATCTCTGCTGGTGGTGCCTTTGCGTTTGAAAAAACAGCAACAGGCTATGACGCTAAAAGCACAGGTGTTAACAATGCAGCGGGTGTTCGCGGCCTTCAATTCTTAGTTGACATGGTAAACCAAGGGGTAGTTAACCCGAATATGGATTACTCAGTCGCAGAAGCAGAGTTCACCAACGGCAATGTGGCAATGACCATTAATGGCCCTTGGTCTTGGGGTAACTTAGACAAGCTTGGTGTTAATTATGGCGTTGCGGAGCTGCCGACATTAAATGGCGGTAAAGGTAACCCATTTGTTGGAATCCTAAGTGCGGGTATCAATGCTGCGAGTCCAAATACTGATCTTGCTGTCGAGTTCTTAGAGAACTACCTATTCCAAGACTACGCTCTGAAAACCATGAATGATGACAAGCCTCTTGGCGCGGTGACACTAAAATCATTCCAAAAAATTCTTGAGAGCGATGATCGCATCAAATCAACCATGACGAATGCTGAAAACGGCGAAATTATGCCAAACATCCCGCAAATGACGGCTTACTGGTTCGCTGAAGGTGCGGCTATCGATAACGCAATGCAGGGCAAGCAAACCGTTAGAGAAGCACTAGACACAGCAGCGAAACAAATCACCAAATAACCTTTCTTTTTATTAATATCCTATTGTCCTTTGGCACAGCGCATGCTGTGCCTTTTTTGTTTTGGAAATCAACTCGCTATGCAAATCCCTACTCTTTACCTAAAAGGTACGTTCAATGGCTGGGGGTTAGACACCCCATTGTTCAAAGAGCAAGACGGCTCTTACAGAGCAAACTTATGCTTATCTACCGAC
>NZ_JBFRSN010000145.1:0-13357 GCF_041473595.1 Vibrio sp. 10N.222.46.A1 | reverse complement strand
TGAGAAATACCTTCCATCATGCAGCCGTCGCCCATGAACACGTAGGTGTGGTGATCAACAATATCGTGGCCTTCACGGTTGAACTGTTCAGCCAGCACCTTTTCAGCCAAAGCCATGCCGACACCGTTGGTGATGCCTTGTCCTAATGGGCCGGTAGTGGTTTCAATACCTGGAGCGTAACCGTATTCAGGGTGACCTGCGGTTTTACTGTGTAATTGACGGAAAGATTTGATGTCATCCATTGATAGCTCGTAACCAGATAGGTGTAACAAGCTATAGATAAGCATTGAGCCATGGCCATTCGACAAGATAAAACGGTCGCGGTCGGCCCAGTTAGGGTTGCTCGGGTTGTGTTTTAGAAAATCACGCCATAGAACTTCAGCGATATCGGCCATGCCCATCGGTGCTCCAGGGTGGCCCGAGCCTGCTTTTTGTACTGCGTCCATGCTTAGAACGCGAATAGCGTCGGCTAATTTAGTTCGTGTAATCATTATGCTTCTCCTACAGGCGTGCTTCGATCATGGTTTCTAATTTGCCTTGATCGACGGCAAAGTTACGGATGCCTTCGGCTAGCTTTTCTGTTGCCATCGGGTCTTGGTTCATCTCCCAGCGGAACTGTGCTTCAGTCATGGCTGTTGGTGTCTTTTTGATGGTGTCACGGTCGGCAAAGAGTAGGCGCTCAACAGAGCCTTCTTGTGCTGCAAGTTGGTCTAAAATTGCAGGGCCTATGGTCAAACGGTCACAGCCCGCTAATGCTAGGACTTCATCGGCATTGCGAAAGCTCGCGCCCATCACAACCGTGTTGTAGCCATGATCTTTGTAGTAGTTGTAAATTTCAGAGACTGAAACGACACCAGGATCTTCATGAGGAAGGTACTCTTTTTTATCGGTATTGGTTTTGTACCAATCTAGGATACGACCGACAAAAGGTGAGATTAAGAATACACCGGCTTCTGCACAGGCTTTGGCTTGTGCAAAGTTGAACAGCAGCGTTAGGTTGCAATTGATGCCTTCTTTCTCTAGCTCTTGAGCTGCTCGAATGCCTTCCCAAGTTGACGCTAACTTAATTAGGATTCGGTCGTTACTGATGCCAGCTTCGTTATACATGCCGATAAGCTTTCGAGCTTTTGCCAAGCTTGCGACTCTGTCGAATGACATACGAGCGTCAACTTCTGTTGAGATGCGCCCCGGTACCGTTTTTAGAATTTCTAAACCAATGTTGACCGCCAGTTTGTCTCCAGCGTCGATCAACTGTTGTGATTTGTCGTTGCTTTGTGCTTTTGCCCAAGTGATCGCATCGGCGATTAAGTGATCGTATTGCGGCATTTCTGCGGCTTTTAGTACTAGAGATGGGTTGGTTGTGGCGTCTTCAGGTTGAAATGCAGCAATAGCATCAATATCACCTGTGTCGGCAACGACAGTGGTGTGCTTTTTCAGTTGTTCTAATTTATTCATCGTTCATTCTCGGTAAGTTGGTTTATCAATTGCAGTAGCGTTTGATCATTCATCGAACTCAGCACCACGTTGGCTAGCGAGACATCGAGGTGACGAGTGAGCAAATTGGTTACTGCAACTGTTGGTATTCCTGCCGATCGAGCCGCCATAATTCCAGGAGGGGAATCTTCGAAAGCGATGGCTTGATGGGCAGATACACCGAGTTGTTCTAATGCCGCTAAATACACATCGGGATGTGGTTTCCGTCTATCTGAGGCAATGTCTTCTGCTCCGATAAAACAGTCAAAATAGGGTGTAAGGTTCAAACGATTCAGAATTGGCATGTAATGTTCAGCCTCTGAGCTGGTGGCCAGTGCAATGCTCAATGAGTGTGATTTAGCAAAGTCTAGATACTGACGGACACCTTCTCGTTCTGTTATTGAAGCAATTAATTGGTAGGCATGAGCGATCACTCGATCGCGAATTTGTGAATCGGACAGCTTTTGATTCGACGCTTTGTTGAATAGTTGATAAAGGTAGGTTGCTGGCGCTGAGCTCCCAACTAGGCCAGCAACCTGGAGTGGCGAAACTTCAACTCCGTATGGTTTTAACAAAGCTTCCCAGGCTTTGAACATACAGGTTTCGGTATCGACGAGAAGGCCATCGAAGTCAAAGACCAACGCTTTTAGGTTACTGGCAATGAATTCCTCTCTTTCCAATTTCAAAGCTGTATGACCTAAAGTGTTGTTCTTGCATTCCATGTTTCAATCTCCATTTTCTTTAATTATGACAAACGTGAATTTGTGACTGTCGCTTATTCAACCAAACTGGCCTGCAATACTTTTTTCATTTCGTCACCACTGGTTAGTGGTAGATCAAAGCAAAAAGCCGGCTCCAACTTTTGAACATCTTCTTTGGTGACACCGACTTGAGTTAAGTTCGATTCAAGACCGATACGTTCAAGGAATTTCACAAGAGCAGCCGCTAATGATTGAGCTTTTTCTTCGGTACTTCCCACAGCACCAAATAACTCAGCCACTTGAGCAAATCTCTCTGGTTGCTTGCGCCATTGAAGTTGTACATAAGCTGGATAAACCACTGCGAGTGTTAACCCATGTGGTAGGTTTGTTTTGCTACTACCTAAGATTTCGCCTAAAGGGTGTGGTGCCCCCGCACCGCCATTAGCTAGCGAGATCCCGCCAAGTGTGTCTGCTTTCGCGAGTTGGCAGCGGCCATGTAAATCTGCGCCGTTGTCGACAACACTCGGTAGGTGATCAATGACAAGCTTCATTGCTTCTAACGCCATACCATCAACAAATGGAGATGGTCGAGTACCCGTAAATGATTCAAACGCATGTGAAAAAGCATCAAATCCTGTCATAGCTGTCATACGTGGAGGCAGTGTCAGCATGAGCTCTGGATCGATTAACGCTTCACAAGGGAAAAATTCAGGGTGAAACAGTGTTAGTTTTGCATGTTGCTCAAGGTCGGTAATCACTGCCGCTTGCGTCACTTGAGAGCCAGTTCCCGATGTTGTAGGTACAGCGAACAAAGGTACGACTTTCGCGGGTAGTGGGTTGACGTCCCCAAACGGTGAATCATAAGTGGCAAACCAATGGGCCCAATCTAGAGACTCTGCATTGATCGTTGCCGAAATGATTTTTGCTGTATCAATCGATGAACCACCACCAATGGCCAAAACCACATCACAGTTATTTCCGATGGCCACTTGGCGGCCAAGTTCAACGACGGTTGTAGGCGGATTCGGTACGACACCATCAAAATGAGTCACTTCAATTCCTTGCTCTGAAAGCAAAGTAAAAATGCGGTCATAGGCTGGCTTTACTGCATCAAAAACAGGTTCGGATACTACTAGGCAACGTGTGCCATATTGAGCGATAAGCTGACCTATTTTCTGAATCTCACCCGCACCAAAGGTTAGCTTGGTCGGTTGATAGTGTTGAAACTGTGTCATGGTTTAATCCTTGGTAGTGGTGCCAAACCCGAGCATAGAGGGGGGGTAGGTTTAGCACCGTTATTTCTAGATTGCTGTGGCGCATCGATTCGATAGAAACTGCGCTAGGCAATTACTTAAACGGTTTCGACTTCTTTTGTGTCTGCCGCTGCTTTATCTTCCAGTTGGTCGATTGCTGCGCGGAAGTCACGAACGCCTGCTGTGATGCCGTCTTTGTGGCCAAAGATATTTGTCGATGCAACCATCACATCAATATCTTCATTAAGCAGTTCTTCGATGTTGTGGTTACGGATACCGCCATCTACACATAGCTCACAGTTAGGGTTGCGTTCGTTGATGAGTTCACGTGCTTCGCGGATCATTGCAATCGCAGATTTGCGCCATAACCACTCATCATCGCCATCAGTAATGCCGTGAATAACAATGTGTAAACGGTCTAGGTAGTAGATAGATTCTTTAACAAATGACACTGGCGTTAATGCACCAACGGTTAAACCAAATTTCATTCCGTGGTTTTGACAGTACTTAATGATGTAACACAGAGGAGCACCGATAAAATGCTCAGCTGGTAGAATCAGCATGTCTGCACCAGCAGCTGCGATTTTATCGATAAATAATTTGTCGCAATCTTTGAAGTAAGCGTGAACTTCAATTGGCTTTTCAGTGTAAGGACGAATGCCTTCAACAATTTGATGCCCCCCCATCAATTGTAGGTTTTTCAGGTCATGCATATCTGCTGCATCACAGTGGATGTAATCGGCACCAGCATCAGATACTTCTTTCACTACGTCTGCAATGTGGCCGTAATCTACGTGTGCTAATCCTGCGGCAATTTTTACTTTTTTCATGATTTATCCTTAGTAACTAAAAGTGTTTTGGCATGTGTGTTGGCCTTCTTGCACTATCAAGCGAAGGTACTGGCCAATTCCACAGCCGTTGTTATTGGTAACAATTAGATTAGCCATGCCTTTTAAAGCAGGGCTGGCATTAGCCATTGCGACAGGTTCTCCGACAAGTCGGAACATAGAGGCATCGTTGTCCCCATCCCCAAAAGCAATGGTGTTATGAGATGAAATTCTTTGGTCATTTAGCCACTGCTGAAGAGCGTGGCCTTTGGTGGCTGCTTTAGACGTAATGTCCAATTTATTCGGTGTTGATAAGTCAGCTTGGAAGTGCGTTTTTAAGGAATCTCGTAACTGGTTTAGAGATTCTTTGTCTTGGCTAGACACTAATACTTTGTATACATCGCCACTGCGAGCGATGAGTTCGGTCAGCGTTGGGATAATCTGCAGCTCCATTGCGGCATTAATAACCTCAGCCTTTTTTTCTAAACCCTTTGTATGAGTTGATTCTTTTTGAGCAAAGATGCCTTTACTTGAATAGATGGTGAAGGTGAAATGTCCATCATTCAGTAAGCTCAACAGACCCGTTAGTGATTCATGACTAATTGTGTGCTGATGTTGAACACGTTGTGTTTTAGGATCATAAATATAGGCACCATTGCAGCAGATGATTGGTAGCGATAATTGAAGTTGGTCAACATATGGCATCATCAGCTGGTGCGGTCTACCACTCGCCAAGCTCACCTGATATCCATTATTAACGGCAAGACAAATCGCTTGTTTGTTAGTCACACAGATCTGCTCAGCATCACTTAACAGTGTTCCATCTAAATCAATCATTACTGCTTGGTATTTCATTTTACTCTCCAGTGACTTCTCATGACGCAAGTTGACTATAAGTGGTCAAATGCGGTCACGTAAAGTCATTTTTGATTTATTATGAACAAAAGAATGGTTTTGATCACACATTTTGAGTCAAATTAATTCAAAAGAGTTCATTTCGAGAATCTAATTGCTCAAAAGTTCATAATGCGTCAAAATAATTCAAAAGAACTTAATGGTATGAACAATGAATGAAGCTCAGCGTCATAGAAGCTTGTTAGATCATCTAACGAGTCATACGTTTATAACGACAAATGACTATGTGAAGATGTTAGATATCTCTTTATCTACAGCTCGTCGGGACATTACAAAGTTGGCGGAAGAAGGGAGGCTGAAAAAAATCCGTAATGGGGCAGAGGTAATCAATTTTGACTCGTCCCTAGCCGCAACTCATGCACCAAGCAGCTTTATCCCCTGCGAAACAGATATAGAAAGCTATGTAGCGAAAAAGCGAATTGCTAAAGCTGCGGCAGATATGTGTGAAGAACACGACAGTATTATTGTGAGTGGTAGCAATACGACTTTTTTGATGGGAGAGCATTTAGCGCATCGTGATGTGCAAGTTGTGACGAATTTTATGCCATTGGCTTATCAGCTGATTAGTCAAGATCATCAAAGTATCATCATACTTGGTGGCCAATATCTACCCGAACGTCAGATCACTATTTCTCCAGATGAAGAAGCAGCAGATGACCATAAAAGTCGTTTTGTCTTCTTTACGGGTACGGGTGTTACGACAGCTGGTGTGCATACCTCTGATCTATTGGTCTATATGGCAGAGAAAAAGCTGCTGGAGTATGGTGATCGTATTGTGGCTCTGATAGATAGCAGCAAAGTAGGTAAGCATGGTGGGAAGTTACTCGCTACCGCTTCTCAGATTGACACATTGATTACAGATGACGGCGCTGACCCTAAGGTGCTTGATGCTTTACGAGAACTTGGTGTGAAGATACTGGTAGTTTAGTTTAGTTACGTGGAGAGTGCTGTTGCGGCGTTTGTTTTTGCTTTTGTCGTACTCTTGATTCTAGTAGAACATTATTACTGGCCGTGTGTGTGTTGTCCGAACCAAACCGCGGAAGAGTAAATTTCTTCAGATCATAGCTTTGTAAATGAAGTTCAGTGATGTTGTGGGGCTGAATAGAAGTTAATTGAACAAAAAATAGTCATTTTATTCAAATAACGCTTTACAACCTGGTCAGGATCACCAAGAATGTGCTTGCTCTGTTTTCAGGGTTATTAAATGAAACATCCAGTTGTAAAGTAAAACCCTTAGTATTGCTTCATTGTTATTCTCAGTGTTTCCCTTGGCTTCATAGATACATTAAATAATTCAAGCTTTCAGCGCATCGCACTTTTGGCGATTAATTTTTTATTTTTATATAAGGGACACATCATGTCTAACAAAACAAACGGCGTAGTAAAATGGTTTAACGAAGAGAAAGGCTTCGGTTTCCTAACTCAAGACAACGGCGGCGCTGACGTATTCGTACACTTCCGTGCAATCGCTTCTGAAGGTTTCAAGACTCTTAAAGAAGGCCAACAAGTGTCTTTCGAAGTAGAGCAAGGCCAAAAAGGTCTTCAAGCTGCAAACGTTGTAGCTCTATAAGATTTTAAGTCGACGCAGGTTGCATTAGCAACTTGCGTCACTTTCTCTCTCAAACCAGTTTTCCTTCAGTTTTACCGTAACACTCTTCTCCACTTGCAATACCTCCTCTAAATATTAAAAATCCTTTTGTACACCTGATCCGTTCTATCTATCGCTGTATCTATTTTTTGTGCTAAGTACATCTCCGGGTAATAATTTGCTCACTTAGTCATCCTGATTGTCATTATTGTGTCCATAAAAAAAGCCCCTAAAACTAGGAGCTTCTCTTGATCTAATCAACACTGATTCAGCTAGTGACTATCCACACTGTGTTACTGACGAACTGTTATTCAATGTTCTGGATCTGCTCACGCATCTGTTCGATAAGAACTTTAAGCTCAACGCCCGATGCTGTGATGTCTGTGCTGATAGACTTAGACGCTAGCGTGTTTGACTCACGGTTGAACTCTTGCATCATGAAGTCAAGCTTACGGCCACAAGCGCCACCTTTCTTCAGTACTACATTTGCTTCTTTCACGTGAGAGTCTAAACGGTCTAGCTCTTCTGCTACGTCTGACTTCTGAGCCAGTAGGATCAGCTCTTGCTCAACACGAGAACCTTCAAGTTCAATCTTCGCATCTTCAAATTTGGTAAGAAGACGCTCACGTTGCCATTCTAGGATCTCAGGCATGCGTGCACGAACTTTAACGACTTCTTCAGTTATTGCATCTAAACGCTGAACGATGAGCGCTTTCATGTTTTCGCCTTCACGAGCACGAGCGTCAATGAACTCTGCGATTGCATCGTTGAATGCTTCAAGTAGATCTTTGTTGATGGCATCCATGTCTTGCTCTGGCGTTTCCATTACGCCAGGCCAATTCATGATTTGGAATGGGTTCAGACGGCTGTCTTCACCTGTCATCGTCATTACTTGGTTAGCAGCACTGATTACTTGCTGAGCCAAACCTTCGTTAATGCTTAGCTCGCCTTTCGCTGCTGGGTTTGCTTCAAAACGTAGGTTACATTCAACCTTGCCGCGAGCTAGACGCTTACGGAAACGCTCGCGTAGGATTGGCTCTAAACCACGGAACTGTTCAGGCATACGGAAGTAAGTTTCTAGGTAGCGTTGGTTTACACTACGGATTTCCCATACTGCTGTACCCCAATCGCCTTTTACTTCTTTGCGCGCGTACGCGGTCATACTATAAATCATCGAATTTTCCTGTCTTTTATCATTCTGAAAATAACGCGCACGCATAGTATCACGATATGGTGTGCTCCCGAAGCTTGTCGCTTTTCACTATAAATAGCCTTTCATGATAAATAGCTTTGAACGGTAAATAGATTTGAAAGATAAACTGCTATATAATCTTGCCCCAATCAAAACTGTCTCACCCCTTTCTTAGGTGATGCACTCTTTCGATAGTAAATCACTTCAGACTGTTAATAAGGTAGATACCAATGCGTCCAAATGACCGCGCTGTAGATCAAATTCGTCCAATTAAAATTACTCGTAACTACACAGCTTATGCTGAAGGTTCTGTATTAGTTGAGTTCGGCAACACTAAAGTTCTATGTAATGCGACGGTAGAAGAAAACGTACCGCGTTGGTTAAAAGGCCAAGGAAAGGGTTGGGTAACGGCTGAATACGGCATGCTTCCACGTGCAACGCACACTCGTAACCGTCGTGAAGCGGCGAGCGGCAAGCAAGGTGGTCGTACGATGGAAATCCAACGTCTGATCGCGCGTAGCCTACGTGCTGTTGTTGACCTAAAAGTAATGGGTGAAATCATGATCACTGTCGATTGTGATGTTATCCAAGCAGACGGCGGTACTCGTACTGCTTCTATCTCAGGTGCAAGCGTTGCAATGGCTGATGCTATCAACAGCCTACTAGCAAGCGGTAAACTGAAAAAGAACCCGATGAAAGGCCATGTAGCGGCAGTTTCAGTGGGCATCGTTGGGGCACAAGCATTGTGTGACCTTGAGTACGTTGAAGACTCAGCAGCAGATACCGATATGAACGTTGTAATGACGGAAGACGGTAAGATGATTGAGATTCAAGGCACCGCAGAAGGCGAACCGTTCAGCCACGAAGAGCTGATGCAGCTTTTAGCCCTGGCGAATAAGGGCATTACCGATATCGTCGAAGCGCAGAAAGCTGCGTTGGCCGATTAGTTTCTAGATAGCTCCCACATTGGGGGCTATTTTTTTGTCTGCAAAACTCGAAAGGGTGGTGCAGAGCGTAAGTTAAGTTTTATTGGATAAACGTAGAGGAAAAACATGAAAGCATATCAACGTGAATTTATTGAATTTGCACTAGAGAAAGAAGTACTTAAGTTTGGTGAGTTTACTTTAAAGTCTGGCCGTAAGAGCCCTTACTTCTTCAATGCTGGATTGTTTAATACAGGTCGTGACCTAGCACGTTTAGGTCGCTTCTACGCAGCAGCATTAGCAGATTCAGGTATTGAGTTCGACGTACTATTCGGCCCTGCATACAAAGGCATCCCAATCGCAACAACAACAGCGGTTGCACTTGCTGATCACCACGATGTGGACACGCCTTACTGCTTCAACCGTAAAGAAGCGAAAAACCACGGTGAAGGTGGCAACCTAGTCGGTAGCGAACTTGAAGGTCGCATCATGTTAGTGGATGACGTGATCACTGCTGGTACTGCGATTCGTGAGTCGATGGAAATCATCCAAGCAAACGGCGCTGATTTAGCGGGTGTGCTTGTTGCTATCGACCGTCAAGAGAAGGGCAAAGGAGAGTTGTCTGCGATTCAAGAAGTTGAGCGTGACTTTGGTTGTGCGATTATCTCAATCGTTAGCCTGACTGATTTAGTGACTTTTCTTGAAGAGAAAGGCACAGACGCAGCACATCTTGATTCAGTAAAAGCGTACCGAACTCAATACGGAATCTAATTCGTAAACTGAAGAAGTTGAACCTAATGGTTTAGTGCCTTAGGTTTAGAGCTTAAAAAAGAAAAATGCCCGAGAGATGAAACTCTTTCGGGCATTTTTTTACTTAAATCTTATTGGACAGAACAAGGCTCGCTTACTTGTAACGAATGCCTTTTTCCGCTTCTGGATCTTCCATGGTTTTGAAGCGCTTGTGTAGCCACATCCATTGTTCTGGGGCTCTTAAGATAATCTTCTCAAGATAGCGGTTCATATACGCTGCTGCCGCTTTTTCATCTTTCTGCGGATAGTTATCTTCGATTGATTCGTCGGCCATGATTTCATATTTTCCGTCGGCATTTCTAAAGCCAGACCCAATAACGACCGCGCATCGACTGGTGTAAGCCAAAATGCTGGTTCCAGTGGTGGTGCTTGCATCCTCTACTGCAAAGAAAGGTACGAATACAGATTTATTGCGACCGTAGTCATGATCAGGGAGGTAGAAAAGGGTCTCACCTTGTCGCAGTCTTCGGATCATACGTTTTACGTCTTTACGGTGAACTAGACGGTTGCCGTTTTGAGTTCGACCGCGGTATTGAATGAACTCATAAGCTGGGTTGTTATGCGGGCGATAAACACCTAGGCCAGGAATACCCAAGATCGGCATTGCTCGGGCTGTGATCTCTAGATTCAAGGCATGAACACAACATAGTAGAACGCCTTTACCGTTAGCCTGATGACTACGAAGAACTTCGGTATCTTTATCAACTAGGATGCGCTTGAAGCGCCATGTTGGCCAAAACCACGTAATACCGGTTTCAACCAATGCCATACCAGTATTTTTAAAATTCTCGCTGACCATTGCCGCGACTTCATCTGCTGGCTTATCGGGGAAGGCTAATTCCAAGTTACGTGTCGCTACCGCTACGCGTTTTTTTCCATAGCGGGCACCAAGAGCACCTAACGAACGGCCTAATAGTAGTAATACTCGGTAAGGTAGAATGTTGACTATAAAAGCCAGTAACCCAAAGCCAAACCAAACTCCCCAATATTTAGGGTGCAGTAGTGCTAGGGTAAAAGGTGGCTTATTAATAACGTGTTGTACCGTGCTACTTGCAGGAGAGTTTTTCGTCGTCATAACCATCACTTAAGATATTGAGTTTACTTAATCTGAGCGCTGAGTAGAGCCCAATAAGCATCAAAGTTTTCTGTCGGTTGATATTTGAAGTCCGAGCGAACAAATCGATTTAAACTTCCTTCAACCTGACCTAACAATTGAGCCGCTAAGATTTTTTCATCAACCGGGAATGACTTCCCTTCACGAAGCTTTCTTTCTCGTAGAATTTGACGAAGTTGTGTCTCAATACGTTCGAAAAGCTGATTGATGCGATCGCGTAGGCGTTCATTTTCAAACATTAGAGCATGACCCGATAAAATTCGAGTCAGGCCTGGGTTACGTTCTGAGAAAACCAAGATAAGTTGTAGCACTAGGCGTATGCGCTCTAGTGTGTCTTTCTCTTCATCTAGAATACGGTTGATTCGAGACATCAACGCTTCTTCAATGAACTCGATCAAGCCTTCAAACATGCGAGCTTTGCTTGGGAAGTGGCGGTATAACGCAGCTTCAGAAACACCAACTTGCTTGGCCAACTTTACCGTTGTGATACGAGAAGCGCCTTCGGTCGATTCCAACATTTGTGCTAGAGCTTGCAGGATTTCTTCACGACGGTTTGATTTTCGAGTACCGGCCATCTATTTACTTCCTTTCCTAAAGATGAGGATTGAGTGAAGAAGGATTATAAACACCATTCAATTCTGTTCCTAGTTTTGTAAGACCTAGGTCAACAGAATCGAGAGGTGTCAGCGTATTGTCAGGGTAAAATTTGTGCGTTTATACGTCAATAAGCTGTTGGATCTGATTAAGGATCTGGAAACCAAGAGAGTTTTTGCTATCTAGAGGTAGAGATTTATCGCCACCTTTCCAATAAAGGTGCAACTCATTACTACTGGTATTGAAGCCTTGGCCTTCGACAGAAACGTCGTTGGCGCAAATCATGTCGAGGTTCTTTCTTTCCAATTTTCCGCGCGCATACTTCTCGACATCTTGAGTTTCTGCTGCGAAGCCGACAGTAAATGGACGATCTTCGATCATTGAGGCAACGGAAGCCACAATGTCTGGGTTCTTAACCATTTGAATGGTCATGTCATCTTTACCATCGACTTTTTTAAGCTTCTGGTCTGCAATGGTCTCTGGGCGGTAATCAGCAACCGCAGCGCAGCTGATGAAAATATCATGCTGAGCAGCATTGGCATTCACGGCATCAAACATCTGTTGTGCGCTGTCTACATCAATGCGATTAACCTGATTTGGTGTCGCGAGTGATACAGGGCCACTAATTAGAGTTACCGTAGCACCTTGTTTCGCGGCCGCTTCAGCCAGTGCATAGCCCATCTTGCCCGAGCTATGATTGGTAATGTAACGAACTGGGTCGATCGCTTCGCGAGTTGGACCCGCAGTAATTAACACCGAACGGCCAGTCAGAGGTTTAGGTTGGAAGAAGTCTTCACAACGATGGACCAGTTGCATTGGCTCTAACATACGCCCCATACCAACATCGCCACAGGCCTGTTCACCAGCTGCCGGACCCCAGATTTCACATCCACGACGTTTTAGCGTTGCGATGTTCTCTTGAGTTGCAGGGTGGCTGTACATTTGTTGGTTCATTGCTGGGGATACCGCAACTGGCGCATCGGTTGCTAAAACCAAAGTGGTCAGTAGGTCGTTACCCATGCCTGCGGCCATACGCGCAATAAGGTCTGCGGTTGCGGGTGCTAATAAGACTAGGTCAGCCCATTTCGCCAGTTCGATGTGCCCCATGGAAGCTTCAGCAGCAGGATCAAGCAAACTATCAGACACTGGCCTTCCAGAGACAGCTTGCATGGTGAGAGGAGTAATGAACTCCTTAGCCGCATTAGTCATGACGACTTGTACCTGCGCACCACGTTCGATTAAGCGTCGAGTCAGTTCGGCACATTTATAAGCTGCGATACCACCACTAATGCCAAGTAGGATTTTTTTTCCAGCTAGGCCTTGTTGGTCAGCGTTATCCAGTTGATTAACCAATGTTTGCATGATTCTGTTCCTTAATTTCTCTGGGACTAACGATATCAGAACAAAGGATTAGTGCCTAGAAGCAGAATTGGAACAGGTTTGACACTCATCAAGTTGATGTTATCAAACTTATCAATTACACGGTTTTGCTAGGCATTAGTCTTCTTTATAACGCAGTGGAAGCTCTCCGTAGACAAACGGTTTAGGCTGATGGATCGTATTCATCACCCTAGATAGCCTTTATATGCCTATAAGTAAAATGCCTGTTGAGTCGATGCCAAGAGAAAAGTTACTGAGTAGAGGCCCCGACTCCTTAAGTGATGCGGAGTTGTTAGCGATATTTCTTCGAACGGGCACACAAGGAATGAATGTTTTAGAGTTATCAGACAAGTTGATCAAAGATTTTGGTTCGCTTCGCCATCTTTTTTCTGCAACGGAGGCTGAGTTTTGTGCCCATAAAGGGATGGGGCAGGCGAAATATGTCCAGTTGCAGGCTGTTTTGGAGATGACGCAACGTTATTTGGCCGAGACTTTATCTCGAGGGGATGCACTAACTAGCCCAAGTCACACCAAGTTGTATCTTTCGAGTATATTGCGTGATCGCCAGCGAGAAGCCTTCTATATAC
>NZ_JBFRSN010000144.1:0-5312 GCF_041473595.1 Vibrio sp. 10N.222.46.A1 | reverse complement strand
GAATTAGAGAGAGTTGGGATTGAGTTTTGTTGCGCCATGAGAATTTCCTTTCTGTTTGAGTATCACTTTTCGGAGCCGCTTGGCTGTCCGCTCCTCAACATCGTTCTGCTTTGCAAGGGCGCACAGCGGCGAAGCCTCCCTTGAAAAACAGGTTGTGGGGAGAGACGGTTAACAGCCTGCGAACCCAAAAATGAGGCGAGTGAAAGAAATCGGCGCATAAGAAAACAAGCCCTTATTCGAACTTATTCAAAGACAGAGAGATCAACGAGGAGAGAGGACGAGGTGCCTCGAACGAAGAGAGAAGTGCCTTGGGTGATTGTTCTCAGGAACGTAGAAGCTCATCGAGCAGGCTCGATAAAGCAACTCAAGTTGTCGACAGAGGAGCAAAGCGAAGGAATAAACCGAGCGGAGTGATAACGACCAGATAAATGAACCATGACCTATGTCCTTATACAATTCATCTCACCTTTCTCTTTGAGAAAGCGTTCATACCTCCTTTTTACTGTGCCACGATCGAGTCCCAATACCTTTGCAGCATAAGTATAGTTTCCTAGGGAATGAATCATGCATTCATCCCCCCCCTCCACCGCTTTCATCACCACACTCATATCAGGATCCCTATTAGGACTGACATAAACCAAAAATCGAGCAGTAAGACATTCCCGAACTTTCAACAGATCGACTAGCATTTACTTTTCAGTCCTATGCAGTAGCAGATGAATAACTTCCTGATCATCAATATGACCCACTTCCACTCGATAGGCTCCTGTACCTTGGACTTTATCAATCAACGTATTTAATCGATGAGTTTTAACCTTCTTAGAAAAAGGTTTCATTTTCTAACATTGAGGCAAAACACTGCTGTTCAAAGAGAGCGGTCAACATGATGTAGAGCTCATCCTAATGAGTGAATTTGGCTTGATAACTGAGGTTAATTTCGTTCATTTGCCATAAATTTTCCTCTAGGTTGCCCTTGGCATTCCTGCCTATACTCAGCATGGTCTTCAGCTCTTTCTTACATTTAGAATATTGAGGCTGTTTTATCTTTGGCTTGATGAACTCTACCAAAAACTCATTTCTTTTTTGTGTAAGCCAATAGGCTTGGCTTTGGTCAAATGAATAATAAAGAGAGGGGAGGCGTTTGAAATCGTTTGGTCTATTGCTTGATAGTACTTTAAGTTAAGGCTCATGAATGGTCGCTAACTCTTATAATCCGGTGGAAGAACGTCCGAAGAGCCTGAGCTCAATGTAGTCAAGGTGATACAACCGCGCCCCAGCCCAAACATAATTAACAATTAAGGCGTGACTTGAACACGCTAAGAATAACAAGGTTAATCTCGTTATTTAAGTTTATTCAATACGTTGAAGAATCCTTTGGATTCAACCGTAAATAGAGCACCGACTATTACTGGTAGACCGCTATTAAAAGCGGACCTGCTTAAATTTCCCAACGCCGATAAGCAGATCGCTCTTTTAAAATCACGTCTAGTGCTCTCTCAAATGCGTACTTATTACCCTTAATTAAGTCTCGTGCACCACCACTGTTAAACCAGATGAAAGAATAATATTCAGAGTGATTTGATAAGGTTTTTTTGAAAACAACCCCCATTGTCCCCGTTTAGATACCCATCAAACTTAAACCTTTATTAATTAAAAATATTCTTTAAAGGTTTAATTTCCATCCTTAGTGCTTTATATTGGTTATATAAGATTAAGGCATTAAGGGCACCCAATGACCACCATCATCGATTCATTAGAACTTGTTTGTGAACGTATGCAGCAAGAGCAATCAGATCTGAAAGCCGTTATCAAAGAGCGTATGCAGATCAAAGTAACTGATACAGAAATTGAGGGGAGTGTTGATAGGCTTATCTATAATCACTCATTGAAGAAGAAAGAGCTTCAAGAGCTGTTTGGCTTATCTCGTGTGACCTTCAATTCTAGAATAGATGAAGCAACCGAGCAGGGCGTCGTTGGCGCTCCTATTATCCAAGGACGCACTCACCTGTATAATCGCTTCGACGTCGCCAATATGATGGAGTTCATGAACTTTCCTAAGTACAACCAGCGCTTTGAATCGACAACCGTTGTAGTGGAAAACCATAAAGGGGGCACTGGCAAATCCACCACGACAGTGACCCTAGCGACCACTGCTGCGCTTGATCTTAATCTTAATGCACGCTGCCTAGTGATAGATTTAGATCCCCAAGGCTCAACAGGCCAAAACCTGATTCATCAAGCCGACGATGAATCAGTCTACATGACAGCTGTTGATATCGCGCTAGCAGGCCAAGAGCCCGAAGGTGATTTTTCTCAATACCTTAATGACTACCGTTATGACGAGTTAGTTAAAGCGATTCCGTTTAAGACTCACCTCCCTAACTTAGATGTGATTCCTGCCTTCCCATCAGACGAACGCTTTGTCGATTCTTACTGGGGGCAAGATGAAATAGGTCAACGGAATTTGCTGAGTGTGTTGCGTGAAAAAATCTTACCCATACTTAAAGAAGAGTACGACCTAATCTTCATCGATACGCCCCCACAGAACTCTCCAATTCTCTGGGCAGTGAATGAGGCGGCTGATGCGGTCTTGATTCCAGTCACCCCACGAGAGTTTGATTTTGCCTCAACGAGTAACTACATGGCCACTATGCCAGGTACATTTAGAGCATTACCATCACAAGGAAAAAATTTAAAGTGGGCTAAATTGCTTCCAGTGAACTTCGATGAGAAGAGCGCTCATGAAGTTAAAGTGTTTGATAAATTGCTGCGTGCGGCGCAAGGGCATTTATTATCAACAGCGATCCGTCACTCTGAAGCGTTTGTCGCGGCTGCGGAAAGCAACCGTACAGTACTGGATATTCGAAAATCAGAGCAGATTTGTAGTGGTAAACAATTTGATTTAGCTATGACATCGGTGAATGCCGTGTACCACCAATTCATCACTGAAATTAAGCAGCTAGCAACAAAAGGGCTATAACATGTTACGACCTCAAGACAAGCGAACCGGCTTTAACCAAGGCAATCAATTAGGAAAACGAGTTAAAGCCGAACCCCCTAAAAAAACATTCACGTTTGCTAGCGGTAAAACAGCCACTGCAGAAAGAGTGGTGGTTAAATCAGATGAACTTGAAGTTAAAACTGCAATTCACCCTTTAAATCCACGTCGCCAAGATTCGCTTACGCTTGATGCTGTGCGTGATATATTACCAAGCGTTCAGGAAGAGGGCGTACATACTGAAGGCGTCGCGACCAAAGACGGGCAGGGCACTTACCAGTTACTTGATAGCTCACGTCGCCGTTTCACTTGCATCCATGCTAAAAAAGATTTACCTCTATGGGTTATTGAAGGGGAGATCGACCAAGCTGATTTGCTCGCTTTTATTCAAACTACTCAATCTGTAAAGCGCTTGTCTTACCGAGAATTGGGAGCTGATTACAAAAGCGTGATGCAAGCACAAGGCTTTACGAAGCTCGATGAACTAGCTGACTATCTGAATATTGGACGTGAAACTTGCCGAAAGCGCTTTGCTGCAGCATCAGTTGATCAGCGTTTGATTGAGGTCTTTCCTGATTGCGAAGGGATCCCAAATGGTTACTACGCTAAGCTGGCTAAAGTGGAAAAGCAGTTAGATAAAGAAGGTACTACAACGGCACATTTCATCAGTTCACTTAAGGTGGATGTAGATAATTTAGTCTCTGTAGAAGATAAACAAAAGCAAGTTCTTGCTCAGATGGAGTCGAAGCTTTTAAAGGGTAAAGATAAAATAAGCTGGAAGACTAAACCATTAGCGCTGTTCGATGACAAGAACAAGTATGCAAAGGTATCTCACAGCAGTGATAAGCGGGGGCTTAAGATTGAATTGAGTAGATTGCCCGTTGATGTGTATGACGATATCATACGGTTTGTTTCTGAAAAAGTGCAAGATAAGTAAATAACAACCCCGCCAATGAGCGGGGTTTTTAATGGGGACAATGGGGGTTGTTTTGCCCTATGAACAACAAACCACCTCATTATTTAGATGTCATAACAAAGTTGATGAATATAAAACTTGAGATCAGTATCACTGAAGGTAACAAATTTTTAGTGTTAGCTGCAAAACACTAAAAATCTGTTACCTGAAAATCATAATTCCATTAACTCTAACCTGTGATAGAAAATAGAATCAAACTGCATATCTGCAGGCATTACGATAATACCCATCCTAACACTTTCAATGGCGAGTTTATGGTGTTTACTTAACTCACCATTGACAGGGTATGAAAGTACAATATTAAAGGCTTCTTTTGCGAGTTTTAACATCGGGTTATCAGGTGCTAGCTCTTCAGCTAACTTTGCTCTTTCCAATGCCTCACCTTTATTGTCACTTTTTTGCTTCCATTGGAAAAGGAACTCAAGCGCAACAATACTCTTTCCTCGATAACGAGCTTTATAACCATACGATCCAGACTCTTCATCAACCAAAAAGCTTAGCTCTTTTCTCACTTCTTCGTTAGAAGCAAGCTCTTCGATTGGCTTACGAATACATCGTTCCATGAAGACCTTGTTGTTGGTGTAACTGGATTTGGTTAACTTCCCTTGCTCATCTAAGAGACCGAATAAACCATGTAATTGCGCTATCGATTGCTCATGCAACTTCATTCCAGGCTTTTTAAAGCGAGATAGAATAGTGTAAAGGCGCTTAGAATGTTCTGACTTCAAACTACGAAAAGATAAATGGTTAATTTGAGCGTGGCCAGCTGACTGAGCAAGATAAGCATCCATTAATTCAGCGTTAGGCACCATAATTAGCGCCCCTTTTTTATACGCAACTCGACTAAAAAGAGGCATAAAATCAAATTCTTGATCAGCATCGTTCATTAAGCCTACTTTGCGCGATGAGAGCCTTTTAGCCATAGGCTTTAATGTTGGATAAAGCTGCTTTGCTGAAAGACCAAACCACTCCTTTAACACTTCAGATTGAAACGTATATTCAGGTGCGTATACGTGTCGACCTTCCTGATACGCAACCCAATGGTCTTCGTGTAGTCGAGAGAGGAAGAGTGCAAATGTATCATGCTCTCTCGCCGTCAGTCCTAGCTGGCTAAAAACTAAAGCATGGCTTTTCTTAAAAAAGTCATTAGGCAATTCACGGTAGTCTTCAGTTGTGATCAACTGTCGATGGTCAGTCATAGTAATTAGTTTCAGGTAACAGATTATTAGTGTAGTACAAGGATAAGACTAAATTTCAGTAACCTCAAGAACGTAATTCACAATTTTAGACTAAATTCCTGTAACCTTAATAGAAATACTAAAATGAAACACTCAATAT
>NZ_JBFRSN010000143.1:0-9243 GCF_041473595.1 Vibrio sp. 10N.222.46.A1 | reverse complement strand
CAGCAAAGCGGTGACCAACAAGGGCAGCAGCAAAGCGGTGACCAACAAGCAAAGGAGCATGTAAACAACCCTGAAATGGCAAGAAGCATTGTTGACCAATTGCGTGATGGCTTAGGTGAATCAACTGTTGATGATCATACTATTGATAATAATGATGTTGTTGAAGCAGCTAAAGAAGCTGGATTAAGTGAATCTACAATGGATCGCTTACGCCTCAAAGAAAGAAGTATTGAAGAAATTGAAGCGATTTCAGCTGAAAATGCTTTAAGAGCTCAGCAGGTTGGTCAGGAAATGGATACTATTCATTCTAGACTTGATGAAAATCAGCAAAAAGAAACTACAGCGGGAACGAGAGGCGGCTATTATAAGCAAAAAACTAAACTCGGTGACGAAGGAAAGATTTCTTGGAAGGTAGCGGTTTCTGAGAGTATGGAGCCTGGTAATTCTTGGGATACGCAATACACAGAAGAAGAGTTGATAGATGAGTACTTTTCTATTCCGAGTATGTATAACGGAGTATTTTACCATTCTGAGCAGAAGGATGGTTGTGCAATCTTCCTTATTGATACAAGTGGCTCAATGAATAGGAAGTTTATCGGTGATTTATTTACTGAAGCATTGGCATCGGTAGACCTAAATGACCCTTCCTCTGGATTCTCCGAGATATTACTTTTCCCTGCCGATGTGGATGTTAAAGACGTATATTGGAGTTTAACTCCTGAAAACAAAGCCGAAGTTATCGATGAAGTAATGGACTACGGTGGTGGTGGTACCGATTTTACTAACCCAATTAGGAATTCCCTTCTAAAAGCTGAAGAATTAGAACTTGAAGTACATACCGTTGTTTTCGGAACTGACTTAGGGGCTCCAGCACCTAACTTTGGTTATATTGAAGATCAAATAGAAGCCGATAATTTACCTCCTGTAATTTTTATTACTGATAGAAACGAAGCAGCCGCTAAAGGCTTTGAACTCGAATGTGAAGGTTATGCGACTGTATTTTCATATGCAAATGATTTGGAGATAGTTCTAGCAGATGTTGAAGATGAAATTGAACAAGCTTTAACTGAGTTGAACTCTATGGAGATAATGAGTGAAAGCGATCATGACTTCCAAATAGTTCACCCATTCATCCAAAATGGTATGTAAGGTAAAGATGACTGACTATGTAATTGTTAATAAAAACACTTCTAATGTAGCTTTAAAGTTGCCAATACTGACTGCTTTAAAGCTGACGTCTGAATATTATCAGTATCATTTTAAGAATAGAGCCCCTGATGGTATTAACTACATTAAAAGTAGAGGCTTTAATGAAGAAACCATAGATAAATTCCAATTAGGCTATTCACCATCGAGCTTTACGCAGCTCTTAGCCCAAAGTAAGAACGCTGTTTGGCGAGATAAGGTGAAGAAATCCATTGGTTACTCGCTAAATGATGATGAATTGACAGAAACAATTAAGGTCTTATTAGAACTTGGGGGGGTTGTTAAGAGCAATGAGAAGGGTTCATTTGACCGATTTAAAGGTCGTGTAATTTTCCCAATATTCGATTTAGATAATAACATTGTGAGTTTTGGTGGTCGCAAGATCAATGATGAAGCATATGGCCCTAAGTATCTGAATGGTTCCGACTCTCCAGTATTCCACAAAAATGAAGTAATCTTTGGCGAGCATTTGCTAAATCGTCTACAAAAAGTTGATCGAGTGTTGGTTACTGAAGGTTATATGGATGTGGCGACATTGCATCAATTTAGATATGAAACGGCTGTAGCAACAATGGGAACATCTATAAACGAAAATCAAATTGAACGTTTATTTCAATACACGGATTGTTTGCATTTTTGTTTTGACGGTGATGAGGCTGGCATTAAGGCTTCAAAAAGAGCTGTTAAGCAATCCCGTGCCGCCCTATCCGGCAATCGTAAAATCGTTATTACAATCCTTCCTGATGGAGAGGACCCTGATTCTATATTGAGGTCAGAAGATACAGTTGACGAAGCTAGAGATGCATTTAACATTCATCTAAATAACAGTATTAGCATTGAAAACTACTTGCTAAATTTAACCCTAGATGAATTAAACTTGAAGTGGGGTCAAGACAATCAATATGTGTTTGCTTCACTTTTAAATGATGTTGTAAAAATGCCAACAGATAGCATGATTGCAAATAAAATTAAGCAATTCATTAAAATTGAGTCTCACCGAAGTGCTCAAGAGTTCGAAAACATAAATTCTCTAGAGTTAGTTCAGTCGTTTAGATAGCTAAAGCAATCTTTAAACTGAGCATTTATAATAGCCCTCCCCTCTAAGATAACTTAGTTCATTTCTATGCGAATATTGCAAGGTTTCAGTGGCCGCACTCCTATTTGAGTCCACTGAAATTACGCATTTTGATTTGAATATTCCTCGTCCCTCGCAAACCCCAATCAAAACCGTGCGTTATAAGTATGCTACGGCCTCCTATTACTCAACGTAAGGCCCAATGGGGGTGTTTGAATAGTAGATTCAAGGTTTTGGTAAAGACGCTTTAAAACAGCCTTTAAGAAGCATTTAAAGGGCGATCATCATAAAGATCCAAAAAAGGATCTAAACTGGATCTTAATCATAATCGTAGATCTAAAACTGTAGTTTGCGGCACTGTTGTTTAGCTTGTAGCTAAACAACAGTGACGGAAACTCGCAGTCTACTTGTTGACTGCAGCTCTTGATCTCATGTTGTAATTTTCGAAATTTAGTGTGAGATGATTTTTGTTATATCTCTTTATAGAGATATATAGAGAGGGTGTTTTTTAGTCTAATTTTTTGAAAAATCCAACTAAAACCGACCTTTTATGTTAGACCATATAGAAATTTAGTTGGATTTATTAGAAATTTAGTAAATCTTTCTAGAAAATCCAACTTGGCTTAAGTTGGATTTATTAGAAATAATAATTCATTTCCTTTTGCTTCTGGGTATGAATTCCTCTTCTTTATCTAAACCAAGCATCTTGTCTTGCTTGGCTGCTTGGCTCGTGGTTGGTGTATTTAACAGGCTTTCTTCTGCAACTTGTCGAGCTGCGTCTTTATCGTCTAGTTTCTCTGAAAAAGGAATGCTCTTAGAGATACTTGCTTTGGTCTTAGTTGTACCCTTAACCTTACTTAGCGGATTGTTATCTTCATTTTTTGATGTGCGCTTTGTGGCTTTATTTTCATCAATTAAGAGGTTGCCATTTAAGGTCTGAAGAATGAGGGGGCTTTCTATTGAATATTGATCTTTTGGAGGTAATTTGTTTGCTTTTAAATGGCGAACGAGTATCTGGTCTTTTTTATTTTTTAATGAACTGGACCTCATAGCATGTGAAGAGCTATTTACCTTATATGCAAGAAGTATGAATTTGCTTTTCGACTGTGACGCAGAAAAGCCGCTACCACCACTACTTGTTAGTTCATCGACATTACTTTCTTTAGCTTTAGTGATGTGATGAGTAACTAGTACTGCAATATCAGCTTCTTTGGCCAGAAAATTGGAAGCAATGTTGAATTCTATGTCACCAGTTATGTCATCTTGACCAGAAAGGCAGTTTCTAGCGTTATCAATTACCAATAAGTCGAAATCTTTGGCCGTTTCGATCAATTCGTATAATTCCAGACTGTGCTGATAAACGGCTGTCGTTTTTGGTATTAATGGTATCTCTTCGCTGTAGTGATAAAAATTCTGCTCTAAAAGTTCTATCTCTGATAATGCAAAATTTTCTTGTTTATTTAGAATTCGTTCCTCGATATCTTCGTGGCCATCTTCATAAGCAAGGTATAGGACTTTCAACGGCGGATTTGAACTACAGTTCAAACCAGTAAAATTGGTGCCGAGCGCTACGTCTGTTGCTATCGAAATGGAAAGGTCGGTTTTCCCTACGCCGCCAAGTCCAATAAGATAGCCAACTCTTTTTTTTTGCAATCCATAAAGGACGAAATCGCTAGGTTTTTGTTTATTGATCGAAGCCCTTTTAAGGCTCAGCTGGATCAGTTTGCTCATGTCTTTCTCATTAATTTTTGCTATTAGGTCGAATGATTGCGTTACATGCTAAGCTTTTCGAATCGTACTGGACCTCAAATGTTACATTGAGGATTTTTTCAACGTGATGAATTACGTTTCTATCTGTAAGCGTTCTAAGGGTGCGTAGTACTTTTGTAGTTATGTATGTGCCACCTTTTAAGCTTTTATTGTTGTAGTAATCCATTAACCAAAAATACAAATCATGTTTACATAAATACTGCGTTGTATGTGTCGCTAAGCTCTTAACGAAATCATCTACATTTTGTTTAATGGGGATTTGAGCAAAGTGAGAAAACTTTTCTCTAGTTATTGCGGAGTTCTTAGCGAGAGATTTCACATAAAACCTTGATACCCCAATTATTTGATGAGTAAAGAACTCCGGGGTAATTCTATTTTTATTCTTTATAAACCCAGAATCTTCGGTATTGATAATCGGCAAATAAAGGTGGTCAACGAATTTGAATGTATCTTCATCGATGAAGTGGTTATCACCACCGATAGGTTGATATCTTATCTCTGCTGAACTTAAGTTGTTCAATTGCGCGACTAGACGTTCCCTGGTCTTAGCATTATAAGTCCCCTTCCCCATGAGCTTTGCAACAACCCTCATGTCTACGACGTAGAATTGCCATTCATCAGACGAGAAGATTTTCATGTCTAATCGAGAGCGAACTTTGCGAGGTAAATAGGAAGGGTCGGTATTAAATGGCTCATTGATTTTTTCAGAAGACAGTTTTATGTACTTCAAAAGATCACGCACCGACATGTCAGCGATGAGATATTTAGGTAAGTGTCTCCCGGTCAAAATCATGTATTCGAGGAGTGAGCGGTCTTCAGTAAATAATGATGTCTGATACACATCAACTTTGATGGCCTCAAAATTCACATCTGGACGTTTGAACCAGGGCCTTTCTACAATTCCCCCATACATATGCTTTTTCAAAATGTAAGCTTCAACCCCTTCGGCCCCTTCTTCGTAAATTTTGGACGCTAGAGTTTTAGTTGATTTTGTGTCAAGAAAAATATCGTTGAATATGGTTGTTGCGATTTTTTCGGGTATGTAGTTGTACTTCTTTAAGTGCTCAACCAACTCGCTCTTTTCATCATTGTCAATTAATTCAATTAATACAGTTTTATCGTCTGATCTATTACTCATGAGATAAGTTCCGTTATGGCTAGATTGTATGGAGTTTATCGATCTTGATCAGCAAATGGATCATTTCACTTGATCATAACTAAATATTGGTTTATTGTGATTTCCGGTTTAAATGCTAGTGTTTATTTTGACAGTTGAATCTTGGTTGAGAACTTTTCTAAACCTACCAACTTAACTGGTTAAGCATTTTTATTAAAACCAACATCCTCAAAGATGGATTTCCTCTAATTCCATCTTGATATTACCACATTTTCAATAAATCTAACTTTTTTAAGTTGGATTTTTCAAAAATATAACCATGCTCAACATAATTTCTAAGAAATCCAACTACATTCACCATTACTGACGCTTTGATTCCTTTGAGGTTTGAATTTTCTGTTTATCTATAACGTACATTCAAAGAATCTATGATCATGGAGGAGTTCTTTTGTTGATCTCACTCTACACTTTTAAGTTCTTAGTCAGTGCGTTAATGCCCTAATTTTTAACGAGTTTTTCACATAATAATGTTTGCTCGCAGCTAGTGTCGTCAGGCAAATTTAAAGGTTGAAACTTTTTAAAGAGGGACATTGTTAATACTCTGACTTATCACTCTAAGTTGTTGAAAACCCCCTATATTCACTGTGAAGCTAGGGTTAACTTACAGCCAATAGCTTATCTTCTAAGCTCATACTTTTTACTCCGTATTTACCGCTTTGCTCTAGTAACTTTGACACATTCATCTCGGCCACATTAGCCATTTCAGTGCTTAGTTTTAAATGATCGATAATCGAAATAACACGGTGAGCCAAATTTTGCTTATTTTGGCGATTTTCAGTATTGAAATTAAAATATTTTTCTGGATCGATATGGTACTTAATCATGAGAGCTGAATACTGACTCTTTAAAACTTCCAGGTCAGCTTTAGAGTGCCCGATGGCCGTGAGCTTTTCATTAAATTTAGAAAGGTCCTCAATTGCTGCTTCATAGTGTTTCTTGATTTCCACCGATTCTAATAGTTTTCTAGAAAACTTTAATGACTTAACCACTTTCATTAAGCGTGGGTATTCTTTGCTTTCTTTAATTTCTTTCGCTATTTTTCGACCAATCAAACATTCAATTAAGGTGTCGATATCGACGAACTTATCCTGATACATCAATAACCAGGTGCGATATGTTGACTCTCTCTGACTGAGAGTGGCAGGGTTATCGAAAAACACACAATTTGCTCTTGCGTCAAAGCCACAAAGTATATGCATTCTTGAGTAGTCGAGGTTCATTTCGATAAAATCTTTAACAGCTTGAGCTACAGAGTTGATGCGCCCTACTCCGTCCATCATAGGCTTGTATTTTTTACGCTTTTCATTTCGAATTTTTCTTACATTGATCAAGATTTTGGCTTTGTCATCCCTGTGAGTTTTCATGTCTACAACATCTGGGTGCGAATTTAAGTCAGAGATTTTAGAGTTAGCAAAGTCGTAAGCACCTATCTCATTGAATAGCCACGTTCGTTTAAGGTGCTCTATAAAAACTTTTTTATATGTTGATTTAACCTGCAAACCGCCTTCTCCAAATAAATCAGTAATGACTTGGTAGCCATTGAACTTACGGAACCGGTATGCTGGCGACTCTGATCGAGAATTCATCCAAAACTCAAGGTAGTGATCATGTTGCCTCAACGCTCTTTCCATACCACCGTTCCACTTCCAAAGGCTAAATAATTCATTGTCTACATCGATGTTCAATACGTTGAGAATGTCATCTGTTGTGTTATTGATGGTTGCTTGATAGTTGATCAAGGTTGACTCTAGCGTTGACTCAAAATGAGGTTTAAGAACCTTTATATCAAGAATGCTTCTATCCTTTAGAATAGGTTCTAAGTTTAAAGGATATGAACGCACTCTGGAATTTCCGAATATGATCCCATTTTTCTTTTTCAAGATGACTCTCGGTGATGCTTCCTTTATGCGTGAAACTTTGATTGGTGAGGTTCTTGCTACCTGCCCTACCTTTATTGGTTTTAAGTAAGGAATGCTCACTGAGGCTTTCCCCGCGTTGCTATTTATTGCATGCACCTCTTTGTTCAGTAATTCCATGACTTCAACATCTAACATGTGACGTGTTTTGTCATCAAAGTGCTCGAAGTGATCAATTAGATTTGAGTGAGCAATGTTAATTAACTCTGCCTTGATGTTGTCTTTTAGCTTCATAGATAAGTTAGATTGAGGAGATGTGACGTTTGAGATTTGTATGTTATTCAGGCGTATGTATACGCTTCTTGAATCTAGGCGAATAGACCCTATGATTTCACCCTCCTTTCTATCATCAATAGATAGGTATGCTTGGTAAGAGGCATTTAGATCTATTGATTCCTTAGAGGTCGACTTAATCGAACAATTCATATCTTGCTCAACTAAACCACCTAGGAAATGTTGAGGCAGACTAAAATACTCAATCAGCGGGGTATTCATATTTATGAAGTCCATATTGGTATTCGTATTCTCATGCATTGTTTTTAGAGCTACAGGATTGGGTAGCGTTCTATCCAACTCTATTCTTCCACCAAGGGCTTCAATTTCATTGTGGGTTTTAGGCCATGAAAGTGATTTACCTTGCTCAGTGACCATCTTCCATATTTTCAAGGGTCTGTATGGCAGAGCTGTTATACCGTCAATAGCCCATTTAGCGGATAGTAAGATTGCGTGTCGCTCGCTGAAAACATTGAACTGTGGGATTTGTGCTTCGGATACGTACATGTCCAAAAATTCATTTTTCGTAGCTTGAGCGATATTGGGATCGTTCAGGATGTCTGAATAACCTTCATGTTGTTCTAAAGTGTTATTTTCTACATGTTCAGCGAAGTCTTTTGCAGCTTTGATGGAATCAGCAGTGAGTTGTGATGCGTACCATATAATTTTCTCCAAAAAATGAGATTTTAAGATATTTGGTTGAAGTAATATGCGATTAAGGCCTACTTCGTCATAAGCTTTAGCGTGAAAGGCTCGGTTTTTATTGTTTGTGTTACCAATTCTGAATAGCCAATCTCTTAGGCGAAGTGCTTTTTCGGCACCCAATAAACTATATCTTGGGTATTTTGCTGTTTCGATTCCAGAGTTTTCGTATTTTGACATTGTACATGTGAAGCATCCAAACCTCGCAGTACCACTACAAGAACTGGATTGAGTCTTACCAATTACAAGCTCGCAAACATCATTTGAACCATTGCCATAAAGTTCTAACAAGAGTCCAAAATTGCTCATGTAGCTTTCAATGTTTACGTCTATTGTCCATTTTGATATTGGGTGAGCACCAATCAAAGCAAGTAATTCAAATACATCGTCATTCGTCAGTTCAGCAATAGGTGCCACTTGAAATAGGTTTTTAGCAATACCGGATCGTTCGATTTTCACGATCTTATTACTTAATTGCATTTTATTCATGTTTTCAGATCTTCGAGAGCTCTCCTTATTTCTACTACCCAGAGCTATGTGGACTGATTTGAATTTATTAGGCAGTTTAGATAAGACTTTGGCTAAGTGTTTTTCGGCGGGCCCGACTTTTAGTATCACAGAGCAGTCACCAGCTCTAAGTGGGGATGGGATAAGTTTTGAAGCACTAGCCCAACGGATAAAGAACTCATCACTAAGTTGTGGTGATATTTGTTGGTAGTTCAGGTTGATGCCTGATTCCTTTGCATACATAACAAGTTTTTTTCCTGCAAATGAGCTGAACATATTCATAATGATTGATTCGCTCTTAGTGTTCGTGCAATACGATATGAGTGGTCTATCAGCTTCAATTAACCCTGCCTTTATAGCACGCTTGTATGCTTCTAAAACGATGATTAATGTCAAACTACTATCTTTTCCGTGACTAAGTGGAACGCTATACACAGCGCCGTCAATTAGCGCTTCTATGACAGAGTTAACTGCATCAATGAATAGACCATGCAGAAATATGTGTCGTTCACGTAGCTTGCTGTCAACCACGTTAACTAAATTCAGCTTTCCAGTTCTATCAAATAAATCAATCATAATTCACCGAGAATTCTTATTTCGTCTTCATTAAATATGAT
>NZ_JBFRSN010000142.1:0-11372 GCF_041473595.1 Vibrio sp. 10N.222.46.A1 | reverse complement strand
CCGTTTGAACAGCTCAAGGTGGCTTTTTTCGTTTGTGTGGTGGGTCGACAAATCTCGTAGCGTTTATCCCAGTGTTCGCTCGCTTGCCAATTAACGTGATAGGTCTGTTTTAACTCGCCAAGCGTGTAGCCTTGGTTGGGATAGACACTCTTACCGCCCCATAAATACATGGTTCCTGACGATGAGAAAATGCCATCACCTCTCGTTTGCCTCACATAATGTTTATTATTGTATCGGCATTGTGGGAGGGGACGTTGGCAATTATCCCCTTGCTTTGTCCAACCGGATGGACAGTGGTAGATGACATTGCCAGTAACCACGGTGGCAACGGGGACTTTTGTACAAGGCACGTTGTTGTTCGTTGGACGATGACACTGTTTAGGAATGTGTTCGATAAGGCACTGGGAGCCGCTATCACAATCCACATAGGCATTTGAGAGACCATGAGTGATTTCAAAAGCATTCTCTTGGCCAAGTAAGGCAAAGCGCATCGCCGGGTCGCTTTTCACATCGGGGCGCCCTTTATTGAAGTTCGCGTTGATGTCTTGAGCCAATCCATTGGTCACAAACTCTGTCCCTTTTTGTGCATTGATCTCACTGTCTGACAGTCTTGATTCTTTTGGACTGCGGATCTCTTGTCGACACGTGGCGTCTTTGCAATAGTCATCGACATTGAGTGGCAGGGCATGAGGTGCTAGAGCTTGGCTTGCCGTTTGTTTCGCCCAATTGGCGCTCTCGGTAAAGGTGTGTTGTTCGCTGGCAAGAGCGAGAGTAGATAAAAAACTGAGCGTGAGCGCAGCCCAGAGGTCAATGCGCATAAGGAGCACCTCATCAAAAGTTGGGGTGAGAGAGGGTTATTGGGAATAGAGCGTGCGCAACAGTGGGTGAATGTTTTGCTGCGCATCCCCGGCCGCGAGGTAATCCAGAGCTTGGTAAAGTGAAATGTTGCCGTAAAGGATGTCGTAGTCACTGGCTTTGCAAGGCTGCTTAGGTAAGCAGCGGTTTTGTTTGACCGAAACAAAGGCCGGTACGCGATGAATATCAAATTGCTTAAACCAATCAGGGCTGATGGAAAAGCCGCTTTGAATGGGCGCCTTATTGGGTGAGCGTATCAAGGCCTCGATTCGCTTGACCGTGGCCGGAAAACCTTCAGGTAAGACACCGCGTATCACCAGTGGCACACCTAAGT
The DNA here is from genome assembly GCF_041473595.1 of Vibrio sp. 10N.222.46.A1. Taxonomy (NCBI): domain Bacteria; kingdom Pseudomonadati; phylum Pseudomonadota; class Gammaproteobacteria; order Vibrionales; family Vibrionaceae; genus Vibrio; species Vibrio sp. 10N.222.46.A1. The sequence goes on along the minus strand of NZ_JBFRSN010000142.1, from coordinate 10,183 downwards.
GCTCACTTTGCATCAGAAGCTGTTTGAGCGCGGTCTTGGGCATGGTGAGTGAAACAAACACCATTACCCCTTTTGGGGCTTGGTCAGGGTGGCGCGTGGGTTTTTGTCGCCCCAATAAGGGGGACAGGCTCTCATCTTTTATCAAATCTTGAACATTGCGGCTGAGAGTCAGCGCTTCTTCTCGATAAGCCTGGGCTTTATTTTGTATGTCGTCAGTGGACCCCGCCTTCGAAGCCTCCGGTTGTTGAGTCATTTTTTGCTCAAGCTTGGCAAAGGCTTTGAGCTCTTGCTCAGTGTAAGCCTGGGTGGGTAACGCAATAAAAAAACACAGAAAAACAAGTGAGCGTCCAAAGGCGCTCTCAAAAGATGGAATGGTCATAGTAGCCCCTTAATTATGGCCGCTGAAAGGGTGGGTAGAGGGTGTGAGCGTTTTGGAAGCTGATTGACAGCACCTTACGAGCATTGAGATCGCGACAAAACGAGAAGCAAAACTGCGAGAGCGGGAAACAGCAGTAAATGTGCTTGTTGTTGGCGAGCTCTGTTTTTAAAAAATCGGTAAGGGAGTCAGGGTGACTGGCAATAAATAGGTCCGTTTCATTTTTGTGGGGAAGAATGGGCATCATCGCGTCACCTTATAAAAAGACACAGTTGCGCTTTCGCCATTGTACAAAACCAAAGTTATCCCCTGTCACCGGGTTGTCATGGCCGGCTTCCCAGAGTGTGGTTGTCGTGGTGTACGGGTGACACCAGGCGGCATCGGGAATAGGCCCCGACATTTGATACCGATAACGAGATTTTGGCAAAATAGGATCGGGATATTGATAACAAATCGCGCCATCTTCGCCGCGCGTCTCCCAGATGATCCCTTGCCGGTGCAGTTTGTAGTTCAGCTTTTCCATCAAGAGTGTCGCCGCCTGGATGGGCGTGTCTCGATAGTTGGTGGTGCCGGTGAGCGGATAGGCACTGCCCTGTGAGCCTAAACACCAAAATAACGCATCAATAGGTAAGGCAGTATTAGTGGAGGTCAACAGGGCTTCGGGCACGCAAGCAAGCTGCGCAACCAAGTTACCAAACAGTAACGCTTCGGGATTGAGAATGAGGGATAACTCATCGTCGTCCCAAAGTGGGTCAATTTCCGTCATGTAGGCCACATCAAACACGTCCGTGGCCATGCAGGCGGTGGATTGCATCAGTTGCAGCCAATAAATGACGGGGTACTTATACCAATGGGCGTGATAAAAGCCTCCGTCACTGCTGTCACTCTCACGGGCGGTCACGCGCCCACCGATACGCTGAGTGTTAGCGCCGGACATTTGCACGCCCATGTTCACCATACAGTAAGGGACGCGCGTGATATCGGTTAAGGCATAAGGCTCCCAATAGCCAATGTTGATGCCTATTTGCACAAAGATAGGCGGCGGTTTAGGGCAATAAGAGATAGGCAGTGTGGGATTGGGCGTATCGGGGTACTTAGAGGGCATGACGGTGGCTGAGCCTATCGTCATCGGAAACAAGCAATCCCAACAAATATCGGTCATGGGGTTAATAAAACGGCTTTTACACGCCGCACTGGCTGCTAGGGTTGATGGGGCAATAAAAACCAATAGGCAGCACAACAGTAAACGAAAGTGTCGTTGTGTCATGGGGTGTCCTTTTTCCACGCCGAGCGTGGTACTCCTTTTGTCTCGACAAGAGGCTTCGCCCCATTATCGCCGCCAAAAGCGAGCTTGGTTAAGAGAAAAAAGCGTCATACTGGAAGCATGATCAAGGGAGGTGCGCACTTCCAATGCGATGTCATTGTTATTGCTCTATCGCCAAGGGGTGCAAACCCGATACGTTCACCTCATCGATGCGCCAGCGCGTGCCTTCTTGGTAGGCAATCGCTGGGACGTGAGTAATGTTAAGCGATTGGGTTAAGTGGCCTTGCTGCGCAAAATACATTCTTGCGTCCAATAAGGTCGCCATTTTATTCGGGCTGCCTCCTGTCAGTACCCACTTGATTGGCTTGGCGTTTTGATACTCGCTAGCGAACCTTCGTTGCTGCGCGTCTCTGGCATCAAAAAAGACCAGCACCTTACTTAACTCAAATCGTGGTAGAACGTTTTGACCGTCGACCTTTGGCCAAGTGCGGGTATCAAAGGGGTTCACTCTGGTGCCCGCTTTGGCAATCACGGCTCCTGTAGTGGGGGCGATAATGTCTTTAGGGAGGGTGATGCTTGGGTCAACGTAAAAGGTGCGGGGGTTGATCGTGGTGGTTAAGCCTGCAACGGGCGGTGGGTTTTCAATGCTTTGCTTGGCGCGCTCCGTGAACTCGTTTTGCATGTCCGCTAATTGACCACTGGCCTCAAACCCTTTCAGTCTTTGGTCAATCCACTCCAGCATGTCAATCTCACCGATGGGGAAGATAGGGGCCACTTGGCCCAAGTTCTTTCCAGCGGCATTTGTCGTTGCCAGTCCAGCGACCAAAAGAAAAAGGGGGGATTTAAGCGCTCGCCCCAATGGCTTGATTAAAGGCGTCAATGTCTTTGCCATAAAAGTGCCTGGAGGTTTGCTCAATGGCGCGCTCCAGTGAGTGGCCTTGTTTATAAAGATTTTCACAATACTCAAACTCCTTAGGCTCGGTTGAGAACATGGCGCGTTTCACCGGAGAGGCGAAAAAGCGGTGATAGGTGACATGGCCACCCGCTTTGATGCGCGCACTGCTGTATCCCGCTTCGGCAGACGGAGCGAAACTTTTAATGAGGCGCTGCTCAAACGGTGAGAAGGCATCCGGGTTTTGGATCAGATACTCATCAAACCCTTCCCCTTGACGAAGAATGATGTGGATATCGGAGTTGTTGTAGCAGGCTTTGGCTTCCTCGTTGCTAAAGAAGTCTTCAATCCCTTGAGTCACTGTACAAAAAGCGCCGCCGAACTTACGGGCGGTGCGATAACCGGTGTTGATGAACTCCCTCGCTTGCTCGTTTGCCCCAGAGAGGAGGCTCCAGGCTTCTTCAATGATGCACAGCTTTGGGGTAGAGCGAGAGCCAGCCAGGTACATCTGCTGGTTAATCGACACCATCAACGCAAAAATCACGGGTCTGAGCACAGCAGGCGGAAACCCATCCAGCTCCAGCGTGGTGATTTCCACACTGGGGTCGAGCATGGAGGGCTTGTTGAACACATCTTTGTACATGCCGTCGGTGCAGAACTTTTTCAGTTGCACCGCAATGTCTTTGATGCGTCGGTCGCTTTCTTCTCCAGCAATCTCAATCAAGGCGTCTCTGACATCATCCACCAAGGCTTGATTACCTTTACGCTCCCATGCCGTCACTATCGCATCGCCTAAGACGCTTTGTTGAAACGCCGTCAGTGGGACGTAGGGTGACGCGATGGTGGCAAACAACGCCGTGATATTATCGAGCGCTTCCATCATGGGGTCGACCGGTCTACCGTCATCATCCACAAACTCAAACTCAGCACTTTGCATGGCGCCTAAATGCGTGAAGGGATTTAAGAAGATGTTGGCGTGCGTCATGTACGTCCCCCCAAGGCTGAGCGTCAATTTTTTATAGCTGGCCCCTTTATCGAGGATCCACACTTTACCGCCCATGGCGTAAACCGTTTCGGCAATCTCTTGAACCAGAAAGCTTTTCCCTGCGCCTGAGCCGCCAGTCAGTGCGATATTTTGGTTATCACTGCCACAGGTGAAAGGGTTAAAGAAAGAAATTTGCTGGCGCATCGTGGGCAGCAATACGCCGCCTTTTAACTGACAAAAATCCATGATGAGAGGGAAGAGGTTCACCAGATTAGAGCTTTTTAACGTGCGAACTCGGCCGGCTTTTTTACAATCGCCCCACAACCCTTCGCTCATCATAAAAGGCAACGTTGAAAGCAGCGCTTGCGGCTGATTCATTTTCAGGGGAATGATATCAAGGCCAGCATGGCTGAATGACTCCTTCGCCGCTTGGGTGTCTTTTTTCTGGTGGGTCTTATCGGTAAACAGGGAGACCGTGAGGACCATAGACGCAATGGTAAACTCTTTAGACAACAGACCTTTTTGTAGGGCTTTTCGCTCTTTGAGCTCATCTTCCGCTGTTGGAGCCAGCAGCGCCATTTGGCTGTTCACCGTCTTGGTTAAGTCTTTTATCTTATTATCGTTATCCGCATTTTGCTTACCGGTTGGCTCATTACGAAAGCTCAACGTGACGCGGTGAGGGCAAGTGATATTACGAGAAACGTTGCGAAGAGAAGAAAAGGCCTCAGGTAAGGCGTACAAGCGATAATCCCCAGGCAGACGAGAAAGTCCCAAATTGACCAGCCGTGTGCGCACCTCCTCCCCTTGGTCATTGGTATGACGGGTGGCGATATGGCCACGATGCGTTAACGCTTCGGTATCGGGAGAGAGGGCTTGCAGGTTCAAAGGCTCTAACGGGTTGTAGCCTTTTTCCTTTGGCCGGTCTTGTCGTTTATCAAAGTTTAAGATATCACTCACATCGGTCAGCAACATCTCAGGCGTGACGGGCAGTAAATCAAAACCAAGCTGCGCCAGTCCTGTCTCTAGAGTCATTCGCGCATCAAGCAGCTCTTGTGGGTCTTTTTCCGTGGTGGAGACAAAAAAGAACGCGTCGTAATCGCGCAAATCAAAGCGATTGTTTTTTTGTCGGTGTAAAAAACCGTGCTGCGCGGCGTAGTGGGCGTAAATGGCGTCATCGTTAGCCAGCTTCTGGCAGATACCGCCTCGCTGACTGAGTAGAGCTTGGTTTCCTTCGAGATAGTGCGCCACTCGGTTGTGACCAAACAGCTGCACTTGATAGTCCCATTTATCCCCTGCAGGCAAATCCCCCATGAGGTGGCTTAACGACTGAATTAAATCGTCGTTAGCGCCCCCAAGGACACTGATTTTAAAGCCAAAACCGCGAGAGTGGGGATTGTCGAACACCCGCTCAATGGGATCGTAATCTCGATACGGCAGTTCATGGTGAAGGTGGTTTTGGGCTTGCTTGGCCTCTTGAAATAAGGCGGATAAGCCACTGCGTGAGGAGGAAAACATGGGGGATCCCTTTTTCTATTTTAATGTTAGGGGGCGTGACACAATCTTGGACCGCTTGATGGATTCCCCCCTCATTGAGAGAAGGCTGAGACTGAATGTCGCGCGCCCATGATAAAAATGATGTTTAAGCTTCGTTTCTTTTTTCCTAATCAATCTTTCCAAATCGCGCGCGCAGGGCGCCCAGACCAACGGCTATCGTCTAAGACAAAGTAAACATCCATCGTATCGATGTAGTGATTGTCTTTGTCGATGAAAGGGAAGACGGTGAGTTTTTTAACGTCTTCTTGGCTTCGCTCTGGCTCCCCCTCTCGATTGCGCCTTGGCAGTAAGGTAAAGGCGGAAGGTGGGGCGAGACGCGCTTGAGAAGAGACCGTGGCGTTACCACTGCCTCCGGTATAACCGTATAGGTTGTCTCGAACTTCGTTCATGGTGACGCAACCTGAAACGCCGCCGACCTGAGCGCAACTGTATTCGCTCTCAAAGCCCGCGCTACAACCGGTCAGACCTAAGAGTATCGATAGTGAAAACAAAGCGTGCCTATTCATGGTGATTCCTCACGCCCAAAGCCCACGCGGCTTAACCCTTGTTGGGTGATTTTTTGCGCTAATGGGTTGATGGGGGCGGTTTGAGTGGTTGGTGGAAAAGAGGAGGCGTTGGTGATGACATCCAAGAGCTGATTGCTGTTGGAGACTTGCTCACGCTGCTCATTCATACGCGTTTCGTATTCATCGGCCAGCAATGGATCTAATGGAAAGCCTTCCAAAAAGACAATATTGACGATGGCACCAGGATTGACTTCCACTATCGGATGATAGAGTTCGGCCAGTTTGATGTAGTAGTCCGCCAATTTGCTGCCAACGCTCTCCGTGGCGCCGCCAAGCAGATTCAAGCCAATTTTATCGCTGTTGATGCTTTGACTTGGGCCGAGCGCCGTCGGTGTCGTGGTTTGTGCCAGCGCTTTACCTGCATCCCCTACGCCTTGCAAGATCCCCGCAATGCCGGCCATTTGAACGATCTTACCGTTTTTCAAAATGGTGGTACCGCGAATACCATTGCGACCAAAGTTAAACACGGTCGCATTGACGGGGATATCGAGAATATCGCCATTGGGTTGTATGCAGCTCATTCTACTGGTGCGAGCGACGCCGCGGCTGGATGAGATCTCACCGTAGACGGCGCCGGTGATCGTGCAATCCTTCAATTTAGAGGCCTGACCGTTGGGTAAGACCCCCTGATTGACTGTCTGAAAGACAATCGGTGAGGTATCCCCTTGTCCAGAGACGCCCCCATTAGCATCAGCGCCGCCGGTAATTACGGCGGTCACAAAGGTGCCGGTTGGCACGTAGTTATCGGTCGTGCGACGGGATTGTTTCTCCTCGACACTGGCTTGCCAGTGAAATTCAAAGCTATCAAAGGCATCACCACTAAAGGCCACATCATCTTGCTCTTGGTACTGGAACTCATTCACCTTGGCGTTATCCATGTTGCTATTAATGGCCGGTCTTGGGGGCAGTTTGTATTGGCCAAAGGTGTCTCCCTGGTTGGTCTCGATGCCGTGTTGAGTCGAAGGATCGCCTGCCTTGAGGGTTGAGGCTAATTGCGTCTCAAGCTGCGCCTTGAGCGCGTCAACTTCATCGAGCTTTTGTTGCATCTGCTGCTCAAGCTCTGTCAGTTGCGATTTTGTATCGCGCTCATTGGCCTTTTTAATGTTCTCTAACTCAGAGGTTAAGCTTTGTCCAAAGCGACTTAATGTGCCTTCAAACCGCGCTAAGCTTTGTTCTATTTGGTTGATTTTGTCTTGTTGAAACGTCAGGGCGGACTGGTTGTCTTTGTCGGTAAAATCATCGGTGACGACAGCGCCAAATCCGACATCTTGAATGCCCTTGCTTGGCGCTTGGGGAGACAGTGTTAACCGCCAAACAACAAAAGCCAGGGCGGTCAATATCAGCAATACCGTGAGCGTAATGGTGCGATTGCGCTTTCTTGTCACGGCATTGATCGTGCCGCCGTCTTCAAAGTCCCCGTCGGTGTCTTTGAAGACGCGTTTCTTAAAACGGCCCAAGGCGTCTTTTTGTTTATCGAGCATGGGTGGCGCCTCCTCCAGTAATGAGATAGAGCGTGGTAGTTTGCCCAGGTTTTAATTGATAGGCATCGAGCGCGGCTGAGCGTGCGGAATAGCTGTAGAACTGCGCGGTGGTCAGCGCCATGTCACTGCGGCTTTGATTTTTGAGCTGATAAACCACCCCAGAATAATGACGGCCCACGAAGACCGTTTGAGGGATGATGGCCAGTGACGCTTCATCTTTGGGTAAGGTTTTGGGGTCAACGTCGTGACGTTTAAAACCAGCAATGGGAGCGCCATCATGGACAAAACGTATCATGGCTTTGGTGAGCGCTGTCATGGCGGCGGGATAATCCGCCGCCTGCTCAATCGGGCTTTGCTGCTCTTTGTAATTTTGCGACCAAACAAACTCCGTGACCAAAGATGGTGTAGCTTTGGGGGTAATAAACAGCGCAAACAATCGCCCTTTCTCTGTCGTCAGGTGCGCGGTAAACGGTAAGGGAAGGTTAATTTTTAAGGTGATGGAGCCGGAAGCGTCTTTTTGGTTGCCCGTTGAGGTGCAAAACCCTTTCGGGCAGACGATCGAAATAATACGGTCATTGTTGACCAGTAAACGGTTCACGTTAATGGAAGAGAGTGACAAGGGGATCGTGTCGCCTTCGTCAAACTCATAGCTCACCATGGCGGCATTTTCAGCCAGGGCAAAAGAGGGGATGAAAAAGACCACCCAAAGCGCGATGGATAAAAAATAAGGGTGCCATTGCTGCGATGGGGTGAATGATTGCTCATAAAGATTCATCGGTGTTGACCTCGACTTCTTCAATGGAGAGTAAACCTATGACGCCTTGGTCATAGCTAAAGTTGACTTGATACCACTTCATCTCCGGATCTAGTGCGCGTTGGCCTACGTGCTTTTGGAGTTTCCCGTAGAGTTGTACTTGGAGAGTGTCGAGAGAAATTCGGACCAACTCGACAGAAAATTGGCTGCTGATGTTATCTTTTTTAACCACCGTGGCTTCTCGAAGCAGCTTAGGTTGAACGTTGTACCAGCTTGTCTCGTCTAAATATTCAAGTAACTGACCAAACTGACGTCCAACGCTTGCCGGCGTGATGTTGAGTTTCAGGTAGAGAAGATAATCCGCCATTTGCTCAAGATAAGGTTCATCGACCGCGCCATCCGAAACCGTAAAGGCTTGAGAGAGGGTGGGCGGGACTAGGGTTCGGCTTTGATGGGTAAGGGCTTGATAACTGGTGTAACCCAACACCAGGTTAGTGATAAGCATAACAAGAAAGCCTGCACTCAAAAAAAGATTGAGGAGGCTTTTGACGGCCAGCTTATCCCGTTTAACAAACGGATCCATGATGAAGGGTCTCCTTAGAAAATCCAGTAACGACGACAGGCTGAGGGGGTACGCTTAAAGAGGGTGGGATGGACAAAGGAAGCCCCCCACCAATAAAGTGACAAGGTAACTATGTTGTCACCGTATTGCGCTTTGATGTAACGTAATCCCCCAAACCAAGCCAGCGATAACGTCAGCCCTATCATTTCGTGTTTAAGCCAGAATGAGAGGCCAAAAATGCAGAGGGCAGGCACGAGTTCATCAACTGGGAACCCGAGCCAGCGACGACCTTTGTTCATGTGTTTTGGAATAGAAAAAAACTGATGAGGGTCTTCCATTGTGACTCCTTAGCCTAAGCCGACGAGTGGTGCTCCAACATTCCACAAGACTGAGCCACCAATGAACCCGCCAACGGCCGCAAACCAGTTACGGCTCATCAGTCCAGTAACGACCGCCCCCGCAAGCCCAGTCCCCAGCATCGCGGTTTCAACCGCAGAGCCTTTGCCCGCCGAGTCTTTCATGGCTTGTTTACCTGACGCGAAGATATCGGCAGCCAGAGCGGGCTGAGTGATAAGAAGTGTCGAGACAGCAACGCCAAGCCCGACAAGGAGGGTGCGCTGGGTGCGTGTTTTCATAATAAATATCCTTATTGAGTGATAAATTTATCAAGTACATGGTCAGGATGGAGGGAAAGGGGGCTCCCTCCCACATCCTTAAGAAAACATCGAAGATTTCGCGTACTTCAAACCACGATTACGGCTCACATGTTGCTTCCAATTTTGAGCGCTAATGATGGTGTTCTTAAGCTTCCGATAACGTTTTTTACAAGCATTATTTGAGGTTGGGAGAGTGAGACGATTAACTGACTGAGCTTGTTTTTGAACCGCAACCAAATGAACGCCCTTCCAACAGAAAGGAAATGCAAGGTGCCCAGTAAAAGGCAACAAAGCGGCAAACGCCATGTGTTCACGCCCGACCGTTCCCAGTTCTTTGACGCTGACAAAATCACCTTGTTCAACAAAGTGGCCTAATAAACTCACGGCCTCATCTTCACGACAATATCCGTAGATAATCTGCATCGTTCACACTCCTTGTTAGGACATTGTTTTGTTCTTTTAAAAAACAAAACGATGGGCTCTCTTTCAAGAGCCGTGCTACAAACTGGCTTGAGCATTCTTGTAGTAGAATGCGCACATCCAAAGGATGTGGTGTCTGGTATTCCCAAGTAACTCTATTTCACCACTCAACCAGCGTGCTTAATTGAGTAGAAAAACAGCCTTGGACGTCGCCCCAGAGAGGGCTCCTGAATTTGTTAGGCATATTACGCAGGCCTGCGCCCCTCTGCGGCGCTTTTTGCAATCGTGAAGGCAGCCCACCTTCGAGGCCATCTGAGGTAATAATCCCAGACGGCAATCTCATTCGTTACAGCGACCAATTAGGAAAACGTTTGAGGTGATCTTCTAATCGAAGTTTCCCTTCGCGCTTTTTGGCCCGCTCTGCTCTTTTCGCCGAGAGCGTTAACGTTTTATTCGCCTTTGATGAGAGATTAAAAGCGATACCGACTTCCTTGTTCTCAACCCTACATTCTGATTTAAAATTCATACAAAAGTCTTCCTAAATAGAAAAAACCGAAACGCTCTCGTTTAGACCGAAACATCAATGAGTCATGTAATCGCTCACTGGCGTCTAATTTTGTTGAGTTTGTGACTTACTTATCACTTCTTGAATTTAACATAATCTAAATAATAC
>NZ_JBFRSN010000141.1:0-321 GCF_041473595.1 Vibrio sp. 10N.222.46.A1 | reverse complement strand
CGATACTGTCTTGTGCTGCTTTGAGTTTCGATTCATCACCATTTAAAAACAATCTAAAGCTAACGCGGCTACCTGGTTGGATTGCGCCTGTCGCTTCAACATCGTTATTGTGAATCAGAACTGCAGGCATTTGTTGGAAAGGGTTAAAACTCAAGCCCGGTTCTTGCGCGATACGCCCTGTGATTGTTAAATCGGCATCGCCTATCGTGACATTGTCACCTATCTCAACTTCTAGCTGAGCAAATATACGCTCATCAAGCCACAATTCCCCCGGTTCAACATGATTGCTTGCCGCGTTATCTGCGCCTTCCAGTATCATTT
>NZ_JBFRSN010000140.1:0-12516 GCF_041473595.1 Vibrio sp. 10N.222.46.A1 | reverse complement strand
GAACTACTTAACTGGGCTTTCGACAATGCCAAAAACTTGGACAATTATACTAAAAAACGATGATATAACTGAAAGGAACCTTAAAATCGCCCTTGAGAACTTCACTTGGGGAACAAGGACTAGTGGTTTACATTCAGAAATAAAAGCTGGAGATAATGTAATGTTTTTAGTGGGGGTTAGGACCCAAAACAAACAATACATGAAAAAGCATCTACCTTTTATCGAACATAGGTACCCGATGTATCCAGATGAAACGTTAACTGAAGATTTTGTCAGTGATTTTGTATTCGAAATAGACCGAGTAATTCTTGGTAAAATCACTAGTGATTTCTATATAGATGATTATAAATTATGGCCATCACCAAATGAAGACGACCCAACTAAACAATCTGTTAGCTTCAAACATAGATTTAAGTGGGTTCAAACTCATGAAGCTGGCAAGATGAACTGGTCTATAAACGACAGCAATTATAACTTTCACTTAAGTATAATAGCGGCAGGTAAAAAGCGCGCTCCGTTCCCGAGTGTTCTTTTGTTGCATGATATGGAAAACATAGAATCTAAATTAACAGTAAGTGAACTTCCTTCAACAGATGAAGAAACTTACCAAAACACCGTAGAAACTGCACAGTCAATAATTTTAGAGGCAGGGCCAATAAAGCCGCCCCAAAAACGTGGTGACAATGGTAATGCCAAAGGTAAATGGCCAAGAAGCTTCCGTATTGCTAAAAGCGCGTTAGAAAATGCTAATTTTCAGTGTGAAAACAACCCTCAACACATTACATTTAGGTCTCGTGTAACTAAGAAAAACTTCGTCGAAGCACATCATTTAATACCAATGGAAAAACAAGGCGAGTTTAACGTTAGTCTAGATGTTCCAGAAAACATTCTTTCGCTCTGCCCTAATTGCCACAGCATGTTCCATCATTCTGATATAGATATTACCTCACCTCTAGTGGAAACATTCTTAAATCGTAGAAAGAAGTCTCTTAAGGAGAGAGGTGTCAAAATTACCCTTCGAAAACTTATGGATTATTATGTCAAAAAGTAACAGTTGTGTGGAACACAATGAACTGTATACCAAGCTACGTTCTTTTGCATCGGAAAGAGACTGGAGTAAGTTCCATAGTCCAAAAAACTTAACCATGGCGTTATCTGTTGAGGTGAGTGAACTAATGGAAATATTTCAGTGGTTAACAGAAGAGCAAAGCAACAAATTAACCGATGAACAAACAACAAAAGTTCAAGAAGAGTTAGCAGACGTATTTTTATATCTCTTACAGTTAGCCGATGCAACAAACATTGATTTGATACAGGCAGCTCATATAAAAATCCAAAAAAATGCTCAAAAGTATCCTATCTCGTCATCTTATGGTAACGCAACGAAGTACTCAGACAAATAACATTGTATAAGCCTTACCTCACAAGTAAGGCTTACGGTTGACGTTCTATAATTATTCTTTACGTATCAAAAAGATCGTACTTAAGAATGTAGTAACTGAAATGACAATTAAGGTAAGATCAATTAACTCAACTAGTGATGCAAAAGCAAACAGCAACATTCCCATAGGGATTGCTGTATTCATCCAAAGTTGTTCCTTAGCAGCAAAAATCGATAGTTGATTAGGGGATAGCTCATTTTGAACTTTAGTATCCCATTTCACACCACTCATAGTTGTAAATAGAGCTCCAGTAAGGCCAAACATCGCGATTATGTAAATGTTCATTTGGCTATTGAAAGCCAACAATTGAATAGTAAGGAACAATAAACATAGGAAGTGGACACCTTTCCATTTTACGTTGGTAAGCTTTCCTGTCATAACGGAGGCCGACCCTAACAGAGAACCCACTGAAACTATAGTCGCAACAAGTGCCCATGAATATTCTGAATGATTTTGTATAATTAAGAATGGCCCCGCACTACCCATAAACCCAATACAAACTGAGGCAAAGAACCAACTTCTTATACCATTCTCAGACCAAACTGGAATTATAGACATCTTATTTGAGTTTGTATCAGGTTTGGGTGTTTCTGATTCGCCAACTGAATTGACTTGCTTTTCAAGATCCATTAAGGAAAACATAAGTAAGGCGAAGCCAAAAGTAATAACATCAACCAATAGAACTAGTTCGAAGCCAAGAAATATAACTATCGTAGCGCCAACCAATGGCCCAAGGATCCCAAAAACATCACCCATAGCAGATAGAATTGAGTTACATCTCTCCCTTTCCTTTTCTAAAGTAATTACTGGTATCAACCTGTATGAGGAAGGGGCGAAAAAAGATGAAGCTATACCGTATATAAAGGAAGATGCTGCCATTGCTACAATATCATTACTATAAACGTAGATATAAAGAAGTAAGCCAAGCTGCGTCGATAGCTTAAAAAAATCCGAGACAAGGATTACTCTCTTAAGGTTAACAAAACTTGTTCTTCGATATTGTAAAGTCCCTAAGTATCTCCCTAACCATAAGGATATAAGAACTATGCTAAGACCTACGCCTGACGGAGAGATCTTTACAGATTCGATGGCAAAGGCGATTGGTATTATAGAATTTCCTATAGAAGAAACAAACGAGGCGATACAAAAAAGGAAAAAGTTTCTACTAATATTGCCCAATAGTTTTAATCTAATAGCTTTCATCTCTACATCCTTTGATTATTAAGCCTTCTTTCAACCCGAATAATAGGAAGTCCATAACTTGACTCTCAGGAAGCCCTAATTCATTAGATATATCCCTTGCGTTAAGGAAAAACTCAGTTTGAATTAATTTAAGTATCGAAGAATAAATAGGCTTCAATTTTATTCGCTTTTTCGGTGTAATTAACACATCATAAGAGCCCATCGATTTTAACGGAGGAAAGTGATTATAATAAGCCCTTAGATTGGTTGTTTTTTTCAATAATTCAGGTGCAATAGAATACGGCAAACTACTACCTACTCTAGGTTTCAAAACCTTCAACTTCTCTTCCAAGTTCAACTGATCATATGTCGTATCATTATACCCCTCAAATGCCACTGTTAGATGCATTGTGAGTTCACCTAAACCGTGAACATTATGTTTCTTACCTCTAGGGTAAAACGCCATATCGCCTACGCTATAAGTGATATTTGGCGTATTGTTATCGTGATTCCATTGTTTCTTTCCCATAATTTGGAAAATAATAAAAGGGTGGTCATCAGCATGCATAAAAAACGCTGTTCCTTTTGAGCATGTTACATAACACTGTACCCAGCACTTAACACCATACTTTGATTCAATATACTCCTGTACTAACCTTGCTTGGGGTATATAGTCATTCATATGATCGAAGACAAACGTCCCTCCTTTTTTCAAAAATTGCACCACATTATCGCCATCAACTACTGAATGTTCGATAAGACCATCACCTATTCTCGACTCAATGAACATAGCTGGGTGGAGATCCTTCCCTTCCAATATCAATCTCAAGTTGAACCTAGAACTTCCAACATTTAGTATTGAGTCATATATTGAAGCAGCCAAACTCCTAAATTTTTCAGGTGTTACATGCGATGTCGAAAATGAATCTGAAGGTTTAATTCCTATATTTAACTCATCTATAGAGTTAAATATTTCTTGATAAAATTTAAAACACATACACAGCGCCTATCTTGATCATTTTCTCGACTAAATTGGAATCGATTTTTGACGAAATTAGTTCTCTTAAGACTTCAGGTTTGGAGAATTTGAATTTCTTACTCAATAATCTTTTTTTTTCTTCATCTGTTAATTTTATTCTCCCATATCGAGTCTCGATGTAATCACCTTCAAGCTTAAAACTACTAAGCGCTACTTTCGCGCGACATAGAATTTTGATATTAGCTTTAAGGTTAGGATCGTAAATCGGAGGAATAAACACATTGCCGTCGCGCGACTCCACACAACTCAATCCTATAAACAGACCTGGGCCATTACTTTTGAAAATGTGTAAAACTTTAGACTTAACGTTATGATACTCTCCATTTTTTAGACGAACACATTGAGCGAAAGGCAATTTATCTACATAATCAAAAGTAATACCCATGAAGCTTCTTGCGTCTATTATAGGAAAGTCGAACTCTACATCATTTTCATTAGGCCATTCATAAATACACCGTCCTAAACCATCAATATCTAAAATGATCGAATCTTCGAAATCTCGATGAACTCCAAACGGCGTCCAATTTTCTGAAGTAGATATAAAAACATACACGTCTTTTAAGTCTGGATTTTTGTATCTCGCTAATATTTTACTTTCCAATAGTAGTGCATTAATTTCTCTAGTCAGCAATAAGCTCCATTTAGAAAGCTCATTGATTGCCAAGCAGTAGCCCTCGCCGACAATTCCTCTTAAATGTTCGTGAGGAGGTTGAGCACAATTACCCCATAATTTTGGTATTGAAGCACATGCTCTATAATCTAAGTTTTGTCCTTTAAAAACCCTGTAAGTAGGTTCAATCATTGTTGAGTTAAAAGCACTATTAAGAGAGCTATTTATTACTGAAATAGATATCATTTGTATTTAAAAAGCCCTCATTCTAGAGGGCTTCTCCATAACGTCTTATAAACTAGTGCCCAACATCTTGACGTGGACTATCATTATCGCAGCAAATGCTTTCACTAGCCTCAACCTCAAATTCTTTTGAGAATTCATCGTTATTTTGTTCAATATCCTGATGTAACTTGTTCTTATCTTCCATAAGTTAGCTCCTTGGTAAGTTGTCGTTAACTAGTGCGTAATGAATGCCTAAATGACTCACGATCGCACCCAACCAACCTTGATGCATCTCACTGTAAAACCAAAATTAATTATTTGTAATTTATAGAACATATAAGCTATAAATATAAGCTCACGTTGAAATGTTACGCTATCGATATACCCTGTCCTTACCAACTAGTTTCCCTGAGTAAAATATGGGGAGTTCTCTTTCCGAAGTTTTTTAAGTGAGAAACTTACTTCCCTACAAATAATGAGCGTTATGCTCATACTTGTCGCTTCACTACCCATCAGAAAAACTAACAATTTAGTCATGGCTTTATTCCAAGGTGCCTTCATCCTCGATATTATTTTTGGTTACTTTTTAAAAAAGCACACGAACCTTATAAGGAAGATAGTCTCTTGTTTACTCGCTACCCTTGGTATTTTAACTTTGGTTTCATAACGTACACTTATTCACAGAACTCCAAGTTAAAAAGCATAACGGGGAGTTGATTCCAATCGCCACTGAAATGTTCGCGTGATGATTTCACGCCCCGCAATCATGACTCCTTTCAACACTCTCACCATTTCATTTTCGTCATATAAACTACTTTTGATAACTCCAGTAGTTAAATCAAAAGAAAGAGCGTAGTAAGGCTTACAGACCTGCTCCTTGCGTAGACTGAACACACCACCCATCATCTCAGTAAACCGTTTCCAATCACCTTTGTCCGCGGCTTTTAAAATCCCTTGAGCAAGTAACGGTAAACCTTGTCTTTCTTTTAGGCGTCTCAACTCACGCCACACTGTCACAGAACAGCCTCCCAGTTGTTGAAATTGACGTATGCCCCAACAGGCCGCCCACGCATCAACTCTGGCAGCCGCATCTTGAGGGTCTTCTTCGTAAACACCTTTATCAAGATCAGTTCCATCAATGTTCTTTGAAATGTACTTAGCGATATAACCCGTAGCAGAGCCCTTTGATGGATCTATCTTGATTTCAGTAAATCGGTGCTCAGTCGCGCCTTTTTCTTTACTATCTTCTCGTAACGCATAGTCCTGTATAACCTCTATCATTTGACGATAAGATTCCGGCTCCACAAACAACAATAAATGCCAATGTGGTGTGCCGTCATGTTGTGGCTCTGCTACACGGAAACCGTAAAAACGGACCCCTAAACGATTCAGTTTTGAACGTATTAATTGCCAGACCTTATTTAAGTAAGAGTGACCGTCTAGCGGGGTAAAGCCTCCCCATTTTGGATTGGCATGACCCGAAGCTGAGTAGCTTCTGTGATACTTCGAAGGACAAGTAAGAGTGAGAAAAGTTGCTACATGGTTAAGTTCTTGAGCAAGGTCTTCAAATCCCCTTGCTCTAACCATTAATTCAGCTTTGCGTATCTTCGGATCAGAGACACCCTTTTGTGCTAATTCAAGCAATGAAAAGCGTTGCCCTAGCTCATTAACAGCAAAGGTATTTTCTAAATAAGCGTTCTGATAGGCTCTTTGGTTCCTTCTAGCGATTAATGTCGGATAGGAGCAATACAGGCTTGTTTTCTTATTGATTTGGTTAAGATGGTGCAGAACAATTTCTATATTACGTCTTAACGCCTTTCTGAGCTTTCTAAGCCACCATTTAGGGTCACTATAACGGGCTAGCTCACCGGAATATGAGTACAAACCTGCGTTAGCAGGAAGT
Source organism: Vibrio sp. 10N.222.46.A1 (assembly GCF_041473595.1). Classification (NCBI taxonomy): domain Bacteria; kingdom Pseudomonadati; phylum Pseudomonadota; class Gammaproteobacteria; order Vibrionales; family Vibrionaceae; genus Vibrio; species Vibrio sp. 10N.222.46.A1. The sequence goes on along the minus strand of NZ_JBFRSN010000140.1, from coordinate 6,115 downwards.
CCTTGTTGTTTGACTAGCTGACGAATATAAACAAGGGAAACGGATTCACTCAAATGTTGGCGTCGTAATGCAAGCGTCGAAGCCGCTAAGCGTTTCGCTTTGTCCCTTAAGTCCTCTTCAGTAAGGTTGAGTCCCACTTTATCCAACGGGACAGATAAATGATTCGAGAGTGTGTCCGACGTTACTCGCAAATAAGTATTTCGTTCAAACTTGGTTGGCTGACGACAATACTCATTAAGTAAGATCCGCTGAATTTCAAATGAAAACAAAGCTAACCTCTTGGTCACAAAACCTCTGTCATCAGGGTCAACACTCGATAAATCTAACACATTCATACTCGTTCACTCCCTGTCTGAGTCAAGGAGAAAACATCCCAACGAAGGCCGTAAGATTTGTTACTCACATACGTTATTAAACCGGCTTGAAAAAGCTTATCTATAGTCTCTTTAAAGAGGCGAATAGGTAGTCGCTCTTTTGGGAGCACCTCTCCATTCCTCGGGCAATAGTCTGAGCACACTTCAAACGTATGCCCTCTTTTCATCCAAGCCAAAAGGGTCAATTGTTCTTTACTCAAATTAATCATGATAGCCCCCTCTGTGAGAGAGTTGTTCGCATTTACTGTGGCTCTCTAGCCACTGGTCTAAATCTTCTTTTAGATAGCGTATCGCTCGCCCTATTTTAATAAAAGGTGGGGCGTCTGTTCGATTCTTTCGATGTCCTTCCATTCTTGATTGGCGTAAAAACGAACGACTCATACCAATGTAAGTCGCAGTCTCTTGTTCGGTGTAGGCACGTTTTTGGGTTAATTCTGAATTCATCTCTTTATTCCTCTTAGTCGATTCGAGTTCATCTAAGCAGAAATAAATTCGCAGTGTTAGAGGGTTGTACCTATTAGGTTTAGAGTTATACCTATTAGGTTAAACGATGAAAAAACGCCCTCTCAAGGGGAGTAATTTCTCGGTTAAGTACGATATAAATAAAATCAATGGGTTAATACAATCTTAACCGAAAGTAACCGTTACCAAATAACGCGGTACAAAAACCGTCAAAGCCCCGTGTTTATTGGTTTCATTCGGTTACCTAACCGAAAATAACAACATGTGAAAATATCCAGATAGAAACAAGACGAATATACGGCTGTTAGCCAATCAAATTGACCGCATTGGCTTGGTGCTCAGGAGCTAAATGCGCATACCTAAGGGTCATCTTTAAATCAGCATGGCCAAGTAGCTCACGAACGATGTTTAAATCCACTGCCGCCATAACAAGTTTACTGGCAAAATGGTGGCGCAAATCATGAAAGCGAAAATGTTGTATACCTGCTTCTTTTAATAATTGCTCCCACTGATATTGATAGGTTTCCAAAGGCCTATTATTGACAACAAAAACAAATTCCGTAGTTGGATTCTGCTCTCGCCAAACGTTGAGCATGTCAAAAACTGTATTATTCAGAGGGATCGTTCGTTTGTTTTTGGACTTCGCATTTTCAGAACGTACCGTTAGATAACGATCCTCCATATTGACGTGCTCCCAACATAAAGAAAGTAATTCACCTTTCCTCATACCAGTATTCATCGCCATTAAAACCAGTGGCTCTAGGTAATCGATATAACGTACAGAAAACTGTGTCGACGCCCTTTCTCCGAAGCGCTTTTTGATATCATTTTTCAGACGCTCACTACGATGATGTAGAGTGTCCAATAGTGACTTTTCTTCTTGATAGGAAAGGTAACGAACTCTCTTATTATCTTCCCTAGTAATTTTTACATTATTCAGATTATGTGAATCAATAAAATTCCATTCAACTGCACGGTTGAAAACCGCTCTCAGGCGATTATAGGCATACGAAACCGTTGCTGGAGCACGACCTAAGTTCCTGCGTTCAGTAACCCATTGTTGAATATCCCATGCAGTGATCTCTGCTAAGGGTTTATTCGCCAGATGTTTAAAATTGTTTGTTATACACATGAACGACTGCTTAGCCGTCTTAGGGTTCATAGCTATTAGGTAGGACTCATAATGTTCATCGAGAAATTTTTTTAGTGTTAGGCTACTTCTTTGCTCTTGCCTTTTAGCTTCATATCGGGCCTCTTGCACATCTTCACCACTTGCAACTAAACCCGCTTTCTCTTTAGCTAAGTCTCTTGCTTGCGCAGGAGTTAAAGCATTAGCAGAACCAAGGAGATAATTTCGCTGCTTCCCGTTGAGACGGAAGTACAGATAATACTTAATCGTACCTAAAGGAGAGATCCGAGCATGAAAGCCACTGATTTCAGTATCATTCAATCGCTTCTGTTCAACCTTGAGGTTCTTAATTGAATTAGCTGTGATTTTCTGCTTAATCGCCATAACACTCTTCCTTTGTGTAGCGGATATGTAGCAGAATAATTGTATATCGATAGACTAAAGCGAACGAGTATGAACAAACATAATTAATCTAAATTATTGTTATATATGGCATTACCATTCATTGTTGTATACCGCTGTCTACAGAGGAATATTAGTCAATTCCACTGTTAAGGTGTGAGCAAAGCAATACCGATGCCACCGCAACCACCAAACGCAAGGCATAGTAAAAACGCCACGCGTTGAGAATCACTCTAAACAGATTGTTATACCTAAAATTTGGGTGCAAATTTCAGTGCGTAATTTACCATTTGAACATATTCTTCAATGCCTTCCATTAATGGAAGTTTATCGCGACTTCTACTAGCTAGCTCTTCAAGGAGCAACGCATTGAGTTTTACAGAATCTCGCTCCAGATCGACATATTCAATTTCGGGAACGACGCTAGCATAGCCATAAATAACTTGATCGAAAAACGTACCAACCCATTTATCATAAAATGGATCATTCTTCTTTTCGTTAGCAACATATACAGATACTGCCGAAACGACATCGGCGACCTGAACTCCATGATAAACCTTTGAATCAACAAGATTTACCGGTTCACTCAAATTGAATGTAATTGGTACTGTTTTACCACCAATTGATTGAAAATGTTTGTCAGTTCTATTGATCATTGCGTCGAAAACAGACATATCTTCTTTCAACGGTTTTGCGTCATCACAAACTGCTGTTAATTGTTGATGATTCTGTCCCCAATATGCGAGCAAATTGAAAAGTGATGTATCAGTAAGGTCAAGTATCCATTTGTCGAGTCCTGTACCTTCTAATGCGTCAAGTTCATCAGCGACTGACTGTCGGTTAGCTTGCGTAAAAGCAAGGATACTTTGAAAGGGCATGGTTGCTTCTTGCGGAGTACTTATTGTAAAAAAGTCATCCGAAGTGGTCTTGTTGCGCATGAAGTTTTCAAAATCCAGAAACAACTCTTCTGCGACTTTTTCTTTTACAATAAACTCTATATACAAGTAATTAGCTACAAACTTATGGAAATTAAGGTTATAGAACAGCCCATTTTTTTGAGCTAAAGCAGGCTCAAAAATATACTCAAAAAACTTTCCTGCTAATGCCAACTTTTTATTCTGAACAACTGATTTCATCCTACCATCGTAGATTTCAAGCAATTCAGATATTGCTTTCTTACCACGGTTATTTCCCAGTAGCGTCCCGCCTTTCAGTTCACCATTTTGAATTTTGTACTTTTTAATTATGTACTCAACTACTTCTTTTGCTTCTTCATCACTCGATGCTACAGAGCCATACGAGAAGACTTCCTGACGAGCAGACAACAAGTTATTGCCTGTAAATCCAGACTCATCAAAATATATTTTTTGTGCCATAAAGCCTCTTTTAGTTATAACACCTTGTTATGCAACTATTCCACCGCGATCTCTTTACCAAACAGTACTTTTAGGAATTCAACTCCATCTTCATTCAAATAATAATCAGGCACAGAAGAACCATAGGCTGTTGGTATGACAATATTAACGAAACCATATGAAGCTAGTATATGACCAACTTCTTTGGATGTAAGAGCATTTTCTTGCTGTTTAAGTAACTTAAACTGATTTGCATTTAAGCCATTTATTGAGGTCGAAAATTGCATAAACTGCTCATAGTCCAAACATCCGATGACATATTTAGAAAAAACCTTCCCTAACATTTCTGGTTTATCAATATCATCAGAAGCATTGATAAGCAGAACCAAATTGTCATTTACTTTAGATTTGTACGTATAGTCACTTTCTAATTTAATGAAAAACATGTCTCTTTCATCTTCAGGAACTTGATTCAAAGCGAATACAAACTTTTGCAGTTTTTTAACCAACATGTAGTCACTAATACTTAGTCCAAAATCTTTCAGCTTAATCAAAGTTCCTAAAATGGGAATATCCTTTAGTAGCCCATCATCGAATTGAGAATCTAGAAGTGTTTCTCCTAGATCTACAAGCGCATCTGAAGCATCCTGCCGATTCAGCGTATTTACTAAGCCATTTTTCATAATTTACTCCAGTTGCGTAACGCTTATTAGACTGAATTTTTCCGTGTTTACATTCCATTTATGATGCTGGCATACATTATTAAACTCAATTAGCATCAAACTGTTATGTGAATCGAAAGAGGGTTTCGGGATAGAACTACGGAAAGTTTCCGCATTAGCGCCCAAAGTACGGATTAGATTAATTAGGTCTACTGCAATGCTCGCCAGACGGTAAGTTTATTAGGGCTAACAAAGTTTGGGGCAGAAGCGTTTTAGAGTAGTCGCACTAAGGCGCTCTTGTTCCATTTAGATTTGCTTATGCTCTTATTTCCCAACAGGTCAGTAGTATTGCAATAACAAATTACTACAAGATATTTCAGGCTTAACTCAAACAAATCTTATTATGTTAGGCTTTCAACTAAGCCTCTTAGAAGAATCATTGCCAGAAGTACATTATTGTTAAAAAACTCTTTTTAATCAGTGCACTAACCTTATTCTCAGCCTCATCTCAAACAGAGAAAATCCCTTACCTAGAGTGCGGAATAGAAAAGTCAACTTACATGACGCATGATGATAAAGTTATTGAAGTCCCGCCATTAGTATTCAGAGTTAAGCACGGTAATGATGAACCAACCGTTATGCTGCAAACTTAGTGGTTAGCTAAACTCCAGCATGCATGGGTTCATACTGTAGCCATAGATGGTAAAAGGCTAGAAAATGAGCACATGGGATTGACGTCGACGGTTACTCTTCCATGGAGGTACGAAATGAAGCCAGACCGTATTGTCCTGTATAGTGAATACGGTTACGAGTACACGGGAAACTACTTTACTAAAGCTATCAGACAAATGGTGATCGAACGTACGAGCGGTAATATTGTAATTTTTGACGATAAGGGTGGTGTAAATACTGAAGGCAGATGTGAAACAGTAAAAGTGAAGTTCTAAATCTGTGCCCACGTTTTGTAAGTGACCTTCCACATTTGAAGCAGGAAAGCTGTTAGCTATGGACATCTCGCTTCTGTCCCAAACAGTGGCATAAGTCTAGACTGTGGGGCGATACAAATAACCTCACCCTATAAGTACTAAAGAGTTGTCGTCGACTTTCCCGTATACCCATTAAAAAACCAGCTCAACATCCTACCGTCATCCTGACTCTCTGGGGTTTTACCATTGGGTTTTCCAAACGTTGACTCTAGCACTCCACTCGCAGCAGTGTTAATTCGGCAACGAATGACATCTAGACTGTGATGTATGAATACCGAGTCTCCTCGAATGGATGTAGAATAACGGACGTACATTTTCCTTTCCGATGAAATGTACCCGGATTTTTCCAATCTACTTGCTAGCAAATCTGCCTGTAATTTTGTTAAAGATAAAGAATTCATGATTATTGATTCGGTTAAAAACTCATGGGACAGTGTATCCATATGGAGACATTTAGCCTAATAGCTTATGTGATTATAAATGACGGTCTATAGAGGAAACTAATAAATGTTTGAGAGAATTGAAGATCTGACGTTTGTTAACTGGAAAGATTTTGGTGTGATTGTCGAAGAAAGTGCCAATGACACTGCTTTCACAACGATCAAAGATTACGCACAAACGATAGGTTTTATACTAGGCACCCGCGCTACTCGAGCCTCACAAGAATTGATGTCTTTAACGAAAATGTTCCCGTTTTCGGTTGTTAAAGGCAATCCCAATCAATATCCATATAGAGTCCTCGAAG